>JASHSY010000157.1 GCA_030040825.1 Xanthobacteraceae bacterium | reverse complement strand
GTGAGCGCGCCGCTGATCCTCGCTGTGCCTTCAAAAGGCCGGCTGCAGCAAAACGCCGAGAATTTCTTCGCGCGATCCGGGCTTAGTCTCGTCAAGCCGCGCGGGCCGCGCGACTATCGCGGCACCATCGCCGGCTTCGACGGCGTGGAAATCGCCTTCCTGTCGGCCGCCGAAATCACCTCGCAGCTCGGCCATGGCGCGGTCCATCTCGGCGTTACCGGCGAAGATTTGGTGCGCGAGATGATTCCGGAAGCGGACCGCGAGGTAGTTTTCATCGACCAGCTTGGCTTCGGTTTCGCCAACGTTGTCGTCGCTGTGCCGCAAGCCTGGATCGACGTGCGCAACATGGCCGATCTCGACGACGTGGCGACCTCGTTCCGACTCAAGCACGATCGCAAGATGCGGCTCGCCACCAAATACGCCAACCTCACGCGTGGCTTTTTCGCCGATCACGGCGTCATTGATTACCGCATCGTCGAGAGTGCTGGCGCGACGGAAGCCGCACCGGCCGCAGGCATCGCCGAACTGATTGTCGACATCACCACCACTGGCGCGACCCTCGCCGCCAATGGTCTGAAGGTGGTCGACGACGGCATTATTCTGCGCTCGCAGGCAAATCTTGTTGCCACGCGCGCAGCAACGTGGGAGGCGGCGCAACTTGAAACCGCGCGACTGCTGCTCGACCGGATCGCCGCGCAAAAGCGCGCGCATGCGTACCGCGAAGTGCGAACGCGTTTCGCCGGCATGGACGAGACGCTGCTCGGCACCGTGCGGGAAAAATTCGGCGTAGCCGCCCCGTTCGGCGGCCCAACATCTTCCGGCATGCTCACTCTGCACTGCCCGCCCAAGCAGGTGCACGCGCTGGCAAGCTTCCTGCGCGAGCATGGCGCTGATGCGGTCTCGGTCACCGAGCTTGACTATGTCTACGTGCATGACAATCCGCTGTACGCAAGGCTTACTGCCGAGCTTGAGCGCGACAGCGCGGCGCCAAAGTTTTGAGCGGACCCGACCAGCCTCAAATCATCGTTCATCTCGAAGAACGGCCGCAGGGCGTTGTCGCCGCGGTGACGATCGATAATGCGCGCACGCTTAACGCGATGAGCGGCGCGCTGATGGATCAGCTAACCGAAACCATGCTGCGGCTTGCCGACGACGAGCGCTTACGCGCGGTGGTGCTGGCCGGCGCGGGACCAAAGTCCTTTATCGTCGGCGCCGACATCAACGAAATGGCATCGATTGCAAACGCCGACCAGGCCAGAGCCTTCATCACGCGCCTGCACCGCTGCTGCGACGCCATTCGCAACCTTCCCGTCCCGGTGATCGCCCGCATCCAGGGCTATTGCTTCGGCGGCGGACTTGAAGTCGCCGCCGCTTGCGACGTGCGCATCGCCTCGGACACAGCCTCGTTCGGCATGCAGGAGGTAAAGCTCGGCATTCCTTCGGTGATCGAGGCGGCGCTGCTTCCCACGCTGGTCGGCTGGGGACGCGCGCGCGAAATTATGTTGCTCGGCGAGACCTTTACCGCCGCCGAGGCGCTCGCGTGGCGGCTGGTCGAGCGCGTAGCGCCGCAGGCACTGCTCGATGACGCGATCGAAGCCTGGATCGGTCGCCTGCTGACATCAAAACCGCGGGCCGTACGATTGCAAAAACGGCTCATCCGTCGATGGGAGGACTTGCCGCTCTCTGCGGCTGTCGCCGCAGGCATCGACGCCTTCGCCGCCGCCTATGCAAGCGACGAGCCGCAGACCGCAATGCGCGAATTTGTTGCCGAACGACACGCGCGCAAACGGCACGACTAAATTCGCCGCCGCGCCATTCGGCTCAAACGTCCTTGCGGACCCGGAACACGACAAAGTGCGAAAGCGAAAAGTTCACCACAAAACTTGCCAGAATGGCGACAATCTTGGCGAGCCAAACCGGCAGCAACAAGACTTCGGCGGCAACCAGCAATGTCGCCGTGTTGGCGAACCAGCCGGCGACGCCCGACGCGACAAAGGCAAAATAAGATCGCCAGCGGAGCTTGCGGCCGGATTCCGCGGCGAACGTGATCGAAGAGTTCATCACATACGAGCCGGTCACGGCGACGAGCCATGACACTGTGTTGGCGGCGACCAACAAAATGGTTGCTTCATTGCCGCACTGGCAGACAGCGGAAGCAGAGGCAAACGCCGCGAGCGCGGCTGCGGATCTCTCGAACGCGGCCCGCGCCAGCAGAAAGACGCCGTAATCGATTGCCGTATTGACCAGACCGACCAGGCCGAAGCTGAGCGCCTTGAGGCTGAGCGCGCGATTGCGCCAACCGGCAGCGAGCTTGGCGTGTACGCCGTCGAAGGGGGAAACGCGGGCCATTGCCGCACCCGCATATCACGTTCGACGCCATCCGCCAGCCCCGCCCTTGATCTAAAAAGGCCTGGCAGCGCTCGCGCGACACGGCGAACCGATTGCGCTATGATCAGTACGAAGGAAGGGCCGATTGATTAACGTGATAACCGAGCCGAGATCGACGGCGACGCGCGGCGTTAGCACAAGCGAACGCGGCATCGGCCATGGGCTTTCAATCGTGATGCCGCTGCATAACGAGGCCGCTTCGTTGGCGCGTTTGCACGCGCAGCTTATCGACGTCGCGCAGGCGCTTTCCGTAAAGCGTTCGATCGCCTGCGAGGTCGTCTATGTCGACGACGGCAGCAGCGACGATACGCTTGCGATCGCCCGGCAACTACCGGCGCAAGCGCTCGACGTACAAGTGATCTCGTTGTCGCGCAATTTCGGCAAGGAAGCGGCGTTGCTTGCCGGCCTGGACCATGCGCGGCTCGGTGCGGTGCTGTTCATCGACGGTGACGGACAACATCCAACCGCACTGATCGACACGCTGGTTGGTCATTGGCTCGATGGCGGCTACGACGTCGTCTACACCGCCAAGGCGCATCGGGCGAACGAGTCGGTGGCACGGCGCATTTTGGTGAAGGGCTTCTACCTTCTGGTCAATTGGGGCACGCGTACCAAAATACCGGAGGATGCCGGCGATTTCCGCCTGCTCTCGCCACGCGCAGCCGAGGCGCTGCGCCACCTGCCTGAGCGCAACAGATTTTTCAAAGGCCTGTCGAGCTGGATCGGCTTTCGGCAAATCCGCATCGATTACCAACCGGATCAACGCGCCGACGGCCGCACCAGCTGGAACTTCCGCTCTCTGGTCGGTCTTTCGATCGACGGATTAACCGCGTTCTCGGTGGCGCCGCTGCGGATCGCCACGTTGCTCGGCCTCGTTATCGCGTTCATCGCCTTCATTTACGGTGCGCAGATTATCTACGAAACGCTGATCTACGGTGAAAAAGTTCCCGGCTATCCGTCGCTATTTGTCGGCGTGATGGTGCTAGGCGGCGTGCAATTGATCATGCTCGGGGTGCTCGGCGAATACATTGCCAAGATCCTTTACGAGATCAAAGGCCGGCCGGTGTATTTCGTGGCCGAGCACGCCGTCAAGCTGGCGGCGGACGCCGAGCGCGAGACCCGGACAGCCGCCGAATAATCGTCAGAGAACGACGACTTTGGTCCCAACCTTCACGCGGTTGTAAAGGTCTTCGATGTCGGCATTCCGCAGGCGGATGCACCCCGACGAAACATTGGTGCCGATCGTCCACGGCTCGTTGGAGCCGTGAATGCGATAGAGGGTCGAACCAAGATAGAGAGCTCGCGCGCCGAGCGGATTGTCGAGACCGCCGGCGACATAGCGGGGCAAATCGGGGCGCCGTTGCAGCATTTCGGGCGGCGGCACCCAATCCGGCCACTCGCGCATGGCCGAGATTTCGTTCACGCCGCTCCAGGTAAAGCCTTCGCGACCGACACCAATGCCGTAGCGCAATGCCTTGCCGCCCTCCATAACGAGATAGAGAAAGTAATGCTGCGTATCGACGACGACCGTGCCGGGCTTCTCGTCGGTGCGATAGTCGACGAGTTGCCGCTCATATCGTGGATCGACCATCGGATGCGCCATATCGCCATATGCCGAAGGCGCGTAAGCAGGCGGCGCGTAAGCGGGCTGCTGATAGCCCCACGCAACCCGAGCCGGGTCGGTATGAAACGAACCCTGGCGCGTCGTCGATTGCGACGCGACTTCGCTTTGCGGCGGCGAAAAAGCCGGCGCCGGCTGTGCGGCCGGCTGATGCCACGACGAAGACGATTGGAAGAATCCTAGCTGCGGCGCCCTCTGTTGGGCGACCGCCGGCTGTGGCGCAGCTGGCGCCGATTGGACCGAGCCCGTGAATTGCGGTGCGGCTTGGGAGCGCGCTTGCGGCATCGATGCCGGTAGGACCGATACAGCTTTTTGCGATGGGTACGGCGGCGGCACTGGCGCCTGTGCATAATAGATCGGCGTCCGCTGATAGGCCTGGGCCGCAGGGACCTGCTGATAATAGGCCGCCGCGGGCTGGTAGATGTGCGACCGCGGCGCGACGGCAGCCTGATAGTAGACTGGAGCCGGCACATAGGCGCGCGCTTGCGGCGCCGGCCGATACATCGGCGTCGATCGATACATCGGCGTCGATCGATACATCGGCATTGGCATCGGCTGATACAGCGGCGCCTGCTGATACATCGGCATCGGCCGGTACAGCGGGGCCTGCTGGACCATTGGAGCCGGCTGATAGGCGACCATCGGCGCGGGCGCTTCGGCGAACATGGAGACAATGCCGCCGCCTCCACCGTACCCCGGCTGGACGGCGTAGCCGAGCTGCCAGCCGGGATCCAGCAGTTGAGCAGTGGCCGAAGCGTTTGTTGCGATCAGGAAGGAGGTGGAGCACGCCGCGATGGCGAGCGCCGCGGGTGCAGAAACAAGGATACGCCGCATCACTGAACTCTGGTACGCGTTACACCGACACCTGCCGTGCGAACACTTCAGTTTCGCCGGCGCGAATGAGTACAGGCGCAAACCTCGACTGTTTGGTTAATTTTTTTCCGCGTGGTTGGATGGCCGCGTTATTCGTACATTGTTCATCAAGTTACGGTTTATTTTGCGTCAACGTCGCCGCCACATGGTTAATTGGTCGTGTCTTGCGCGTGTCGGTTGGCGGTACCCGCCGTTTCTTGCCGTGAACGCGACGTTAAGCGGCCGACATCTAAGTTGACCGGGACTTTCCCGCAGCATCTGATCGTAGATATGGCCGAACCGCGCAAGGTTTTTCGCATCGAGGAAACGGAAGCGTTCCGGTCCAGCCAGTCTGCCCCAACACGGCGGCAGCCGCAGCTCGCCGACGTCATGCAAGAGCTAAGCGCGCTGCGCGCCATGCTGGCCAACGCGCCGCGCCTCATGCGCGCTCATCCCGTTGCGTCTCCACACAACGAAGCCGACCGGCTGACCGGTGAACTACGTTTCGTCCAGGCGGCACTGACCGGAGTAACAAAAGCGCACGAACGCCAACCCGGCTTACGTCCGCCCGTTTCGCCCACGCGTGTTGTCGGCGAGTTGGAAGCGGCAATTGTCGGCAGCGAGCAAGCGGTGCAAAAAATCCTTGCGGCGGTCGAAGACATCGATCAGGCGGCGAACAACCTGACCGCGGCGCTTAAGGGCGACCTTGAACAAGGACTTGCCCAGGATATCCGCGATCGCGTGATCCAGATCTTCGAGGCTTGCAACTACCAAGACCTCACCAGCCAGCGCGTGGCCAAGGTGATCGCAGCACTGCGGCACATTCAGGGTCAAATCGGCCGTGCATTGAACGAGCCTGAACCCGGCGACACCGCGCCGCCGGCGCATGGTCCAGCTCTCCCGCAGGATCACGGCCATGTTGCGCAAAGCGACATCGACGCGATGTTCGCGGTCAAGGCCCAATCGGCCTGACGCCGGTCGCCGCTATTGTCGTGGCGGCGGCCGACGCGCCATCCCCTCGGGAGCACAGCGCACATACACGCCGGTGCCGTAGCGGGCCTGCACTTCCGGATTGCTCCAGCTCAGCACCATAGTGCGGCCGTCGAAGGCAACAAATTCGCGATCTTGCGGACCGCCAGGCGGACCGGGCGGACCGATAAAGTTCCTGCCGCCCGGACTGCCTTTGAGATTGAGCTCCTGCAATTGCGCGCTGTCGGCGAGGTACATGAGAACGCCGCCGCGCGGGCCGCGATTGATGACCACCGGCTGACCGCACTGGCTGCGGGCAGCTGCCTCCGTGCGCTTGCGATCGGCTTCGTTGTGATAGGAGCCGTACCCCCAGCGGCCGACGATCTCTTCGGGCCGGATCGAGGCTGGTATTTCCGGTGCCGGCGGCGGCGCGGCTTGCGGCGGCGGCTCGGCGGACGGGTTGAGGCTCGCGGATGAGAACGGATTGCTCGTACAAGCGCAAAGAAGAAGCGCGAACAGGCCGACGCCTGCGAAACCAAGCCCGCGCAACGATGGGGTCATTCGGACTCTCCTTGGACGGTTGCGCGACTCGAAATCGGCCGGATCGTAGGCCTTTTGACGGGACATTTCGTCGGCATGGTGACGCATTCCCGCGCGGGGGCCAGCCCATCACTGCCGTGAACCCTGCTGGGGGGAATGGAGTGGCGCTTGACAGTCCTCACCGCAAACCTTATTTCCCTGCGGCTGTTGGCACTCAAAATATATGAGTGCCAAATTATTGAAATCACAGGACTTTATGTAACACAACGGCCGCTCGACGCGCGGCGATGAGGTAACCATGGCGAAGCTCAAATTCCGTCCCCTCCACGACCGGGTCGTCGTCAAGCGCATCGACGCTGAAGCGAAATCCAAAGGCGGCATCATCATTCCCGACACCGTCAAAGAGAAGCCGCAGGAAGGCGAAATCGTTGCTGTCGGCCCAGGCGGTCGCGATGAAAACGGCAAGCTCGTCGTCATGGACGTCAAGGCTGGCGATCGGGTGCTCTTCGGCAAGTGGTCCGGCACGGAAGTCAAAATTGATGGCGACGACCTCCTAATCATGAAGGTGTCCGACATCATGGGAGTCATCGCCTGAACTTAGGTGTCCCGGGTGCAGCGCAGGTGGTGCGCTGCCGAATCGGGACCTTCCGCGAACCGAGGTGGGAATGATCCCCGATCAGCAGTGCACCGCTTCCCGCTGCACCGCGACCGGAAAACGAGAACCCAGGAGAGGTTGATATGGCTGCGAAAGAGGTACGATTTTCCGGCGAAGCCCGCGAGCGAATGCTGCGCGGTGTTGAAACGCTTGCCGACGCCGTGAAGGTGACGCTCGGCCCAAAGGGCCGCAATGTCGTCATCGAAAAGAGTTTCGGCGCCCCGCGCATCACCAAGGACGGCGTCACCGTCGCCAAGGAGATCGAGCTGGAAGACAAGTTCGAGAATATGGGCGCCCAGATGGTGCGTGAAGTCGCGCAAAAGACCAATGACGAAGCCGGCGACGGCACCACCACCGCAACCGTGCTGGCCGCGGCGATCGTCAGGGAAGGCGCCAAGGCGGTAGCCGCCGGCATGAATCCGATGGACCTCAAGCGCGGCATCGAACTCGCCGTCGGGGCCATCGTCTCCGACATCAAGAAGCGCGCCAAGAAGGTTGGATCCTCGGCCGAGATCGCGCAAGTGGGAACCATTTCATCGAACGGCGACGCCACGGTCGGCAAGATGATCGCCGAAGCGATGCAGAAGGTCGGCAACGAGGGCGTCATTACCGTCGAGGAAGCCAAAGCCCTCGAAACCGACGTCGAGATCGTCGAAGGAATGCAGTTCGACCGCGGCTATCTGTCGCCGTATTTCATCACCAATGCCGAGAAGATGTTGGCCGAGCTCGAGGACGCCTACGTGCTGTTATACGAGAAGAAGCTGCCGGGCCTGCAGTCGCTGTTGCCGGTACTCGAGGCGGTTGTGCAGTCAAGCAAGCCGCTGTTGATCGTCGCCGAAGATGTCGAGGGCGAAGCGCTGGCGACGCTCGTGGTCAATAAGCTGCGCGGCGGTCTGAAGGTTGCAGCGGTAAAGGCGCCGGGCTTCGGCGATCGCCGCAAGGCCATGCTCGAGGACATCGCCATCCTCACTGGCGGCCAGCTGATCTCCGAAGACCTCGGGATCAAGCTTGAGAACGTCACCGTCGCGATGCTCGGCCGTGCCAAGAAAGTGGTAATCGAGAAAGAGAAGACCACCATTGTCGACGGCGCCGGCAAGAAGAAGGACATCGAGGCTCGCGTGGCGCAGATCAAGTCGCAAATCGAGGAAACCACCTCGGACTACGATCGCGAGAAGCTGCAAGAGCGGCTGGCCAAGCTCGCTGGCGGTGTCGCGGTGATTCGCGTCGGCGGCGCCACCGAGGTGGAGGTCAAGGAGAAGAAGGATCGCGTCGAGGACGCACTCAACGCCACGCGCGCGGCGGTAGAGGAAGGCATTGTGCCCGGCGGCGGCGTGGCGCTTATTCGCGCCAAGAAGGCCATCGGCAAGCTGACCAGCGACAATCCTGACGTGCAGGCCGGCATCAATATCGTGCTCAAGGCGATTGAAAGCCCGCTACGGCAGATCGCCGAAAATTCCGGCGTCGAAGGCTCGATCGTGGTCAACAAGATTCTTGAGAGCAAGTCAGAGACGTTCGGCTTTGATGCGCAGGGCGAGGAATATGTCGATATGGTCGAGAAGGGCATTGTCGACCCGGCCAAAGTGGTGCGCGCCGCGCTGCAGGACGCCGCATCGGTCTCCGGCCTCTTGGTGACTACTGAGGCCATGGTCGCCGAAATGCCGAAGGAAGCGCCGGCGATGCCGGCAATGCCACCCGGTGGCGGCGGAATGGGCGGTATGGGTTTCTAAACCTTCGCCTAGCGACCAAAACCTTAAGGGCGCGGCGCAAGCCGCGCCCTTTTGCTATGGTGGGTCACTTAACGCTTCTAAGGAGCAGACCATGACGACCACCGCCGACCCTTTCGAAAAATTCAAAGCGGCCCAACGCGAAGGCTGGTCGTCATTTGTCCCGGTCGAAATTATGACGACACCGCCGGCCGCGAAGCTGGTAAAATTCGCAGCAGTGTCAGGCGGCCAGCGGATCCTTGATGTCGCTTGTGGAACCGGCGTCGCCGCAATTACAGCCGCTCGAGCCGGCGCGAATGTTTCCGGTCTCGACCTGACCCCCAAGCTTCTCGAGCGTGCGCGCGAGAATGCCGCCGTTGCCGGCGTCAACGTGGATTTTGTTGAAGGCGACGCGGAGGCTCTGCCTTATCCGGATAGGTCATTCGACGTAGTGCTCAGCCAGTATGGGCATATGTTCGCGCCGCGGCCGGCCATAGCCGTGAAAGAAATGCTGCGCGTTCTCAAACCTGGCGGCACAATCGCGTTCTCAACTTGGCCGCCGGAGCATTTCACCGGCCTCCTATTCGCCCTGATCGCCCGCAATATGCCGCCGCCGCCGGCAGGCACTGAACCTCCGGCGGCGCCGCCGCTATGGGGCGATCCGAATGTGATCCGCGAACGGCTCGGCACTGCGATCAAAGACCTCAAATTTGCCCGCGACACGCTGGTCATTCCAGCGTTAAGCCTTGCGCACTTCCGCGCCGCTCAGGAAAAGACCATCGGTCCGCTGACCAAGCTTATCGCCTCGCTGCAACACGATCCCGACAAGCTCAAGCAACTGCGCGCCGAATTTGACGCCCTGGCGGCGGATATCTTTGAAGAGAACACGATCCGGATGCCGTTCCTGATGACCCGCGCCACCAAGATATAGGAACGACGCGGATCAATTCGTCAGCAGGCGAAAGCGCAAGGTCGTCGCACCGGAAAGCTCGACGACGTCGCCGCGGCGTTTCCAGTTCGTCATCTGCGCCAGCGCCGCGAGCAGCTTTTCGTCGCCGCTCCGGCGATCCGGCGAACACTGCGCCGGCTCGAACGGGCCGGGAACGATGCTGATCGTATCCTCGCTGACGTTGGCTTGGCCGTGCAGTCGCAGGCACCATAAATCGATCGACGCGGCGCCGTTCTTGTCGACTTCGATAATCGGCACGCGTTTCGAGCCGTGCATTGGCGTCGCTTCCAGCATCAGCTCGCGGTCGAATGGAAAGGTCTGTTCGCTCGCGGCGGCTGCGCCAATCGATCCGGCAAGCACAATCAAAAGGAAGCAGGCGACCGCACAGCGCAAGCCCATGTTATTTTCCGGTTGGTTGAAATCAGTCGAGAAAGGGGCCGCCCTCACGGCGGCCCCGCGTCGTTTTTTGGCGTAGCATACTTCGTTAGCGATGCAAGACGGCGATGCTCGGGAAGAACAGATAGCAGGCAACGCCGATGATCACGAGGTAGCCCAGCAACACCAGGCACCAGCCGAAATTGTGTCGGATCACCTCGCCTTCGTTGCGCACAAAGCGGCTGGTGGAAACGCCCACGCTCGCCGTTTGCGGCGCGATCGGCTTGCCGACCTCGGCTCCCACCGAATTGAGCGTCGGCAAAAGCAGCAACGGGAAGCCGAGCACCTTGCCGACCAGCGCCTGGAACGTACCAAACATAGCGTTGGTTGAGGTGTTGCTGCCCGACAATGCTACCCCGATGAAGCCAAGGATCGGCGCCACGATGATGAACGCCGGACCGAGCTTGGAGAAGGCGCTGGCGAGCGAGCCGGCCATGCCGGAATAGTTATAGATGTAGGCAAGGCCGAAGATGAATACGCCAACGAGGCAGGCACCCCACATCTGCTGCCAGGTCTTGGCGAAGATCGCGCCGATTTGCGCGAAATTCACCCGCAAAAGGATCGCCGTAATGATCCAGGATACCAGGATCGCGGTGCCGCCGACGAACGGCGTCCAATTGAACGTCGCGCCGATTTTGGCACCGGGCGTAATCGCCGAGTCGGCGGCAACCGACATGTGCAGCATGATGATCTTCGGCAGACTCGACCACGGTCCGGTCCAGGCCACGACCACTGCAACCAACACCGCGATCGGCAACCAGGCCATACCGATATCGCCCGCGGACAGACCATGCGCTTCGGCTCGCGTCTCTCCGGTCACCGGCGCGCCGCCATAAGCAAGAACCTGCGTGGGCTGCCAGATTTTAAGCAAGATCAACAAGACCACGAAGCAGACGATCGAACCGAGGACATCGGGCAGATAGGGACCGAGATAAATAGCGGTCGGCAGTTGACCGGCGATGTACCCCAGCGAGCCAACGACCGCGAGCGGCCACGCCGACCACATGCCTTTGCTGCCCGATACCAAGTAAAGCAGAATCCACGGCGGCAACAGCGCCAAGATAGCGACGATCTTGCCGACCGAGGCTGAGTAGACCGGCAAAAGGTCAAGGAATGGAACGCCGAGCGTACCGGCGGTCACGGTCGCGAGCGCGATGATCGGCGCTCCCAGTGCACCGTAGGAGACCGGCGCGTTATTTGCGATAGCGGCGACCCGAATGGCGTCGAGATCGGGAATGCCGATGGCAATCAGGATGGGCGCGACAAAAGCCCACGGGTAGCCGAAGCCGACAAGCCCTTCGAGCAAAGCGCCGAACGCCCATGCGAACAAGATGGTCTGCACGCGCACGTCGCGGGTTCCTTGCTGGACCAGCCAACGCCGCAGCTTGTCGAATGACCCGGTGGTCACCAACGTGTTGAACAGCATCACGCCCCAGAACGTGATCCAATCCACATACCAAACTCCGGTAGCGGACCCGTATAGATAGGCGCGCGCTCCGTCGCCGAGCGGCATCTTCCAGACCCAAAGCGCCAACAAGAACGTCACGATCGAGCCGATCAGGACGGCGAGCCATGCCGACAGGCGCAGCACCGCCAAGAGAATCAGCAGCAGGACGACAGGAATGAGCGCGACCAGCCAGGTCACGAACAGGTTGCCGGTCGGATCGAGAATTTGCGTGAACATTGGTTCCCCCCAACGCCGTGAACGGCGCCCTATTGATTTGACTTGGATGTGCGGCTGCTCTCCGGACCAGGTGACGCTGCCGTCATTTCCGACGCCGAACCAATGAGCTTTTTGTAGCCACTTACGATATTATGCGAGTTCAGCGGCGTGCGCTATTGGGCTTGGCTTTCAAGCCATACGTGCCGGGATGTGTGCCGGTGGGAATTTGCCCACGCACGAACCGCTACACCGCCACAGTGTGGGTGTCTTGTTCGTCTGCCCGGCGCAAGCACAAGCAGCGCCCGATACGGAGGTTTTCCGTGAAAAGTCTGGCTACCACGATCGCCACGATTTGGCGGCTGTCCATTCCCTATTTTCGCTCGGATGACCGTTGGCCGGGCCGCATCTTGCTTGCTGCGGTGATTGCCATCGAACTTTCTCTGGTCGCAATCCAGGTCATCCTGAACCAGTGGTACAATCGCTTTTACAATACGCTCCAGGATCACAACTGGAACGCCTTCGTTAGCGCCATACTATTTTTTTGCGTTATCGCGGCGATCTATACCGTACTCGCGGTCTATCAGCTCTACCTCAATCAGTGGCTGCAAATCCGCTGGCGGCGCTGGATGACGCAGACGTATCTGCGGCAATGGCTGGATTCTGCCAACCATTATCGCATGCAGCTTCTCGGCGACGATGCCGATAACCCGGATCAACGCATCGCCGACGACTTGCAGATGTTCGTGCAATACACGCTGACTATTTGCATCGGCATCCTCAACTCCGTCGTCACGCTTGGATCGTTCGTTTTCATCCTGTGGCGGTTGTCGGCGGAAGCGCCGCTCACTCTGTTCAGCGTCGGCTACAATATCCCCGGTTACTTGGTTTGGGCGGCGCTGATCTACGCCGTCATCGGCACCACGCTCACACACCTGATCGGCTGGAAGCTTATTCCGCTCAATTTCCAGCAGCAGCGTTTTGAAGCTGATTTCCGTTTCAATCTGGTGCGCACGCGCGAAAATTCCGAGCAGATCGCGGCACTCGGCGGAGAGGCGGCCGAGCGCGAACGCCATCTTAATCGGTTCGCTTACGTCGTCGGCAACTGGTACGCGCTGATGCAGCGCCAGAAGCAGCTCACCTTTTTCACCCAAAGCTATTCGCAAGCTTCGGTGATCTTTCCCTATATCGTAGTCAGCCCAGCCTATTTCTCCGGCGCGGTCCAGCTCGGCGGCCTGATGCAGACTGCATCCGCGTTTAACAGCGTGCAGAACGCCTTGTCTTACTTCGTAAGCTCTTACCGAAGCATCGCCGAGTGGCGCGCGATCATCGCGCGTTTGACCGGTTTCGAACAGGCGATCGCGGCAGGACGCGCGGCTGCAACGACACCACCGGCGGTCGAGGTGACATCGGGCGAAAGCGGCGCGGTCGCGATCGACCGGCTCAACGTGCGATTGCCCCGCGGAGAACCAATCGTCACCGCCGATTCCATCGCGTTTCCCGCCGGCCGACGCGTTCTGGTCACCGGACCTTCCGGTTCCGGCAAGTCGACCTTGTTCCGAGCCATTGCCGGCATCTGGCCGTTCGGATCTGGCCGCATCGTGATACCGAAGGGCGCAAAGGTCATGCTGGCGCCGCAGCGGCCATATTTTCCGTTGTCCACACTGGCGACGACAATTGCCTTCCCGGCGGAAGCAGGCACCTTCGATGACAAGCAAATCGCCGAAGCGCTTACAGCGGTTGGCTTGCCGCAATTGGTCGGCCGTCTCAATGAAGAACAGCATTGGAACCGCATCTTGTCGCTTGGCGAACAACAGCGTCTGGCCATCGCCCGCGCGCTGCTGCAGGCTCCCGATTACCTATTTTTGGACGAAGCGACGGCTTCGCTTGATGAGGTCGCGGAAGCGGCGCTCTATCGCCTGTTGCAGGATCGCCTCAAGAAGACGACCATTGTCTCTATCGGCCACCGTTCGACGCTCGGAGCTTTCCATAACCTGCGGGTCGAGTTCACACCGGACCATTCGCTTTATCGCGTTCGCGAAGTGCCGCTAGCATCGGCGGCCGAGTGAGCAAGCGCTTATTTCGGTGCCGCGAATTTTTTAATTGTCCAGCGCGATGTATGCTGGCGGGCGGCAGTACCAGCTCCCATGTCTACGGATGCCGCGCCCAACGGCTGCGGCGCGACTTTGACGGAGGCGGATGGCATGAAGGCAAGCGTAGATGGGTATGTGGTCGCGCAAAGCGACGATGTCGTTGCCGTCGACGGTTACCAATATTTTCCGCGCCAAGCAGTGCGAATGGATTGGCTGCAGAAGGTCGAAAAGACCGAAGGCGATCTCGCCTGTCCGCACGGCGTGCAATTTTACGATGTCGTTGTTGGCGATAAGCGGCACACTCGAGCGGCCTGGTCGTACGAACGGCCGCAACCGAAAATGGCGCGAACCGGCGGGCGAATTGGCTTCTGGCAGGACGTCGAGGTGACCTAACCGGTTACTCTGCGTTACGCTGCGGTCTCTTGCGATTGGCCTCGAGTCGTGCATCGACCAGCGCCACCTGCGCATCGATCAGAGAATGGCTCATACCCTTCTGCGCGGCGATAAGTTGCACGAGCTTGTCAGCGCGCTCAACATCGCGGGCGCCGCCTTGCAGCGCGCGCGCTACCGACGACGGCCGCGTTAGCGACTGCGCCGCAAACGCATATTTCTCAAACGGGACCAAAATCTCGGGCTTGGCGCCCAATTTGACGCAGACATCGAGCACGAAGTTATAGACCAAGCGTGTGGCTCCGATGTTGCCGTGAACCGCCTCCTGCGTCGTGCGCATGTCGTCTTTGGTCACGCAGCGATAGTTGCCGGCGAGCAGCATCGGCCATTTGGCGAGCGGTACAAATTTCGATTCGTGGACCTTGAGCTTCACCGGCACGTCGATCTTGCCTTCAGGAGTTTCAAAGCGGGCGGCGTCCACGTCGTTCTGCAGCCGGTGCAAGATCGCCGTCGATTCCTCATCGTCGAAGGGAGCGCATTTGAAGTTGCTCGGCAGCGTGACCACCAGCACGCTGACCTTCCCGTCCGGCAGACGGATCGCCTGCGGATCGGGGCTATTCAACGTCATAGTCCGGGGATCGAACGAATCCCACACGCTCGCATCGGCATAAGCGGGCCGCAGCGCATCGTAATCGAGGCCGGGGATGCGTTTCACATAAGGCAGCGGCGGCATGTTCATGATCGACATGCAGGGCACCCGCGACTTCGCCACCGCGTCGAGCAATTCGCGAACGCCGGGCGAACGGTATTGCGGTTCTTGCATGCAAAGGCCGACGAGATCGTACTGCGTGGGATCGACGCCGGCTGGCGGGCTAGCCGTAACCTTGCCCGGGAGCTTGCGTGAATCGATCTCGATCGGTTCCTTGCGGCCGCGAATAGGGAGCCTCACCCTGAAGCCCTCGGCGTTGATCCGGGCGGCTCCCGCCGGCTGGCAGATCAGATGGATCGAATGCCCTCCGAACTGGAGCTTGGCAGCAAGCAGCGCCCCATAGGATGCGCCCAGTAGCAGGATGTTATAGGCCGACGCCATGACACTCCTCACGAATAGCGGCCGAAAAAGCCGCGCATTCGCGCCATCCGCGACCGTGGCTGCGCCGATGTTATGGACATGACCGAGCCGTTGCAACGCGCGTCACCATAACGCAACGACGCGGCGGCCAGCCGGCACATGCGCCGGCTGAAAAAACGTATCGCGCGAGACAGCGGAAACGTCTCAGGTACTGCCAGTGCCGCCGAAGCCGGACCCGAGCGGTGGCGGCCAGGATGGGGCCGAAGCAGGCTCAGATTCTGGCGCCGGCGCATGAATCGGCGCCGCCGGCTTCCTCGCCGGAGCTTTGCGCCGCGGGGCAGACTTCTTTTTCGCGACCTTCTTCCTCGCCGCAGATCTTACCGATTTCTTCTTGCGTGCCGGCGCGGCTTTCCGTTTTGCGGACTTCCTTTTCGCCGTTCGTTTCTTTGCTTTTCTCTTCTTCGCCATGATCGTCCTCCGAACATTGCCAACAATGCAAATTCCTGCGGGCCTTAGTGAAAGACCATTTTCACGTTACAATAACAACACAGCCGAACTCTGCTTACCCCGCGGCCGCTACCGACCGCCTTGCCGAACGCTGCTGATAGTCCCAAAGCGCGGGTGGACATGGCCCTCCGGTGGCCCAGTCGATCAACTCAACCGTGTGAACCGCTGGAACCATTGTGCCCGCCGCGATCTGCGTCATGCAGCCGATATTTCCGGCCGCAATGACTTCAGGTCGCAATCTTTCGATAGTCCTGACTTTGCGATCGCGCAACCGCTCCGCGATACCAGGCTGAAGAATATTATACGTTCCCGCCGAGCCGCAGCAGAGGTGACCCTCGGGAATATCCTTAACCTGGAAGCCAAGCTTGTCGAGCAAATATTTCGGCTGCCGCAAGACGCGTTGCCCATGCTGCAACGAACAGGCGGCATGGTAGGCAACAACCAACGGCGGCACGTCTGCGGCGGCCTCGATCGGCAAGGCGGCCAGATATTCGCTGATGTCGCGGGCAAGGCGCGATATCTTGGCGGCGCGTTCGGCGTAGGCCGGATCGGTCCTCAGCATGAAACCGTAGTCTTTCACCGTCGTGCCGCAGCCCGAGGTGGTGATCACAATCGCGTCGAGAGCCGGAAGCGAAGTCCACGCGTCGATATTAGCGCGCGCTTGCGCCAGTGCATCCTCTTCACGGCCCATGTGATGCACAAGCGAGCCACAACAGCCGACGCCGGGGGCCATGATGACTTCAATGCCAAAACGGTTGAGCACGCGGATCGCGGCGGCATTGATCTGCGGCGCCAACACATCGTTCACGCAACCGGCGAGCAAAGCCACACGACCTCGTTGCGGATTCCGTGCCGGAAAAATTTGCGGCTTGAGCGGTCGATGCGGACCGTGCCAGGGGGCGAGCCGTAGCATGGCTGCGAGGCGCCTGAACCCCAACGCATGCAGGAGCGATGCGAACGGCTTGCCGAGACGCGCCGCCTGCAGCGCCAGCCGGAAGCGCTGAGGATAAGGCATCAGGCTGGCCAGCAGCCCGCGTAGGAACCGGTCGGCAAACGGACGTTGAAAAGTCTCTTCGATATGCATGCGCGCATGATCGACCAGGTGCATGTAGTGAACACCGGAGGGACAGGTGGTCATGCATGAGAGACAGGAAAGGCAGCGGTCGATGTGCAACACGACCTCGGCGCTCGCCGGCCGCTCATTTTCCAGCATATCTTTGATCAGGTAGATGCGGCCACGCGGCGAATCGAGTTCATTGCCGTCGAGCACGTAGGTGGGACACGTCGCGGTGCAAAAGCCGCAATGGACGCAGGCCCGAAGAATCTTTTCCGATTCCACAGTATGCAGATCAGCGAGCTGCGCCAGCGTGAAAGAGGTTTGCATGTTTCAGATTCCCGCCCACATCCGGCCGGCGTTGAGAACGCCATGCGGATCGAAGCTTTCCCGAACCCGTTTCGTCAGCGCGGCAAGAGCCCCAGATTCGGGTGTGAACACATCGACTTTCGCCCGCGCCGCCGCCGGCGCGCGGATAAGCGTCGCATGACCGCCTGCTCCGCCGACAATGGATCGAACGACAGCCGCGCCCGCATCGTCGGACTGCGGTAAAGCCGCCCACAGGAGACCACCGGCCCAATCGTAAAGGAGCTCGGCCTGCACGCGTTCCACCAGCGCGATGCCTACTTCAGCGCCGCGCGACGGCGCGGTCGAGATGCGCCACACCACACGTCCGCCCGCCGGCCCGCCGACAGCGAACGGGATCACGTCGCGGATCGCCCGCCACAGCGCGCGCGATGGCGTTTCTTGCAGCGAGGCAAGTTCGCCGAACGGTGCCACCAGCGTCTTGAGCAATGCTTTGCGATGCGCGACCGAGGGAGCGACTCCTTCAAGCCGGAAGGCGGTTACCGCCCTATCTTCGCCGGCGATTTCCCCGATGCGTCCCGCTACCGGCGACGGCAGATGCGCTGCCGCCGAAACGTCGGCAGCCGAGCCCATGACCGCCGTCATAGCTTTGACCGCAGCGGCATCGCCGAGCTTGAGCAGAAGCAAGGTTTCTTCGGTTTCGGCGCTCGGCAACGTCTTGATCGTTATTTCCGTCATGGCCGCCAATGTGCCCCACGAACCGGCCAGAAGCTTGCATAAGTCGTAACCAGTCACGTTTTTGACCACACGGCCGCCGGATTTGAACGTCTCGCCGCGTCCGGAAACGGCATTAACCCCGAGGAAGTGATCGCGCGCCGCCCCAACCTTGATGCGGCGCGGTCCGGAAAGGTTCGCCGCGAGCACCCCGCCAATCGTAGCAGAGCCCGCCGACCCGCCGAGCAACGGTCCGTAGTCCATCGGCTCAAAAGCCAGGGCCTGACCGTTGGCCGCCACCGCAGCCTCGATCTCGGCAAGCGGTGTGCCGGCTTTGGCGGATAACACCAGTTCGGCTGGCTCGCATAACGTGATGCCCGAAAGCTCAGTGAGGTCGAGAGTGGCGTCCCATTGCGCCGCCCGGCCGATCGGGCGTTTGGAGCCGTGGCCAACGATTTCTAGCGCCTTGCCACCGGCAAGCGCCCAGTTGATGGCCTGCTCGACCTCCCCATGGTCGCGCGGTCTGAGATTTTCACTCATGCCCGCGCCGGTCAGAATCGCGGTAAATCAGGAAATGCCATGCGCCCGGCATGGACATGCATGCGGCCGAGTTCAGCGCAGCGGTGCAACGTCGGGAATACCTTCCCCGGATTGAGCAGGCCCTGATCATCGAACGCGCATTTAAGCCGTTGCTGCTGATTGAGGTCGGCCTCGGAAAACATCGTTGGCATCAGGTCGCGTTTCTCGACGCCGACACCGTGCTCGCCGGTAAGCACGCCGCCGACTTCGACGCACAAACGCAGAATGTCGTAGCCAAACGCTTCGGCGCGATCCAGCTCGCCCGGCTTATTGGCGTCATAGAGGATCAGCGGATGCAGGTTACCGTCACCGGCGTGAAACACATTGGCGACCCGCAAGCCGTATTGTGCGGATAGTTCCTGCATACGGCGCAGTACCAGGGGCAACTTGGCGCGCGGGATCGTGCCGTCCATGCAGTAATAATCGGGTGAGATACGGCCGACCGCCGGAAATGCCGCCTTACGGCCGGCCCAGAACAAAAGCCGCTCCTCCTCGGAATTCGAGACCCGGCAGATCACCGCGCCGCACGCGTTGGCAATTTCCTGCACCCGATCGAGCAGATGATCGACCTCCGCGCGCGGGCCGTCGAGTTCGACGATCAACAACGCTTCGACGTCGAGCGGATAACCGGCGTGGACGAACTCCTCGGCTGCATGGATGGCGGGCCGATCCATCATTTCCATACCGCCCGGGATGATACCCGCACCGATGATGCGTGCGACGCATTCGCCGCCATCCTCCGACGCGGCAAAACCGATCAACGCCGCGCGCGCGCATTCGGGTTTTTTCAGGATGCGCACGGTGGCCTCGGTCACCACGCCGAGCAGGCCCTCCGAGCCTGTTATCACGCCTAGAAGATCGTAGCCCGCAGCATCGAGATGAGCGCCACCGAGCCTTACGATCTCTCCGGTCATCAGCACCAGCTCGCAGCCGAGCACGTTGTTGGTGGTGACGCCGTATTTGAGACAATGCACGCCGCCGGAATTCTCGGCGACGTTGCCGCCGATGGTGCAGGCGATCTGCGAAGAAGGATCGGGTGCGTAGTAGAAGCCGGCATGTTCCACCGCCTGGGTAACGCCGAGGTTGGTGACACCCGGCTCAACGACAGCGACCCGATTGGCGAAATCAATCGAGCGAATGCGATTGAACTTGGCCATGCCGAGAAGCACGCCGTCGCCAAGCGGCAACGCACCACCCGAGAGCGAAGTCCCCGCCCCCCGCGGTACCACCCGGATGCCTTCCCGATGGCAATAGGCCAGCACGGCAGCAACCTGCTCGGTCGTTTCGGGCAGGACGACAACCATGGGCAGCTGCCGGTACGCCGTGAATCCGTCGCTTTCATAAGGCCGCATCGCCTGTTCGGAGGCGATCACACCTTCGCCGGGAACGATTCGCCGAAGAGCCGCCACGATCTCAGCACGGCGAGCGAGCACTGCACTATCGGCTATGGGCATTGCAACTGGCATCAAAACCTCGCTCGGATCGTCGATTTTCGTGCCGACGTTTGCCGGCTATTATCTATTATAGCGTGAAATATCTCGCACAACCGGATAGCGTCGCCGCGTTGGCGCGCGGCGGTTGGAAAAACGACGAATTGGCGTTGACTTGCTGGCCGAGCTTGCTTCAAACATGTATTTATTAGGCGACTTTAACCTCGATCGCTGAAGGCAAAGGGAGAATGACGTATGAGGACGCTCATTGTAGCCACGGTATTGATTGGCGCGTCGACCGGCATTGCGCTGGCGCAGGATGCCACAAAGGGCGCAGCCGTATTCAAGAAGTGCGCGATTTGCCACAACATCGGCCCAGGCGCGACCAACAAGATCGGACCCGAGCTCAACGGCCTCGACGGCCGCCATTCCGGCAGCGCCGCCGGTTACGACTATTCCGAAGCTAACAAGAAGTCGGGTATCGTCTGGAACAAGGACATGTTCGAAAAATACATCAACGACCCGCGGGGCGTGGTTCCAGGAACGAAAATGACTTTCGCCGGCATTCAGAACAAACATGAAGTCGAGGACCTGTGGGCCTATGTCAGCCAATTCGACGCCAGCGGTAACGTGAAGAAATAGATCGAACACGAACGAATTTGATTCTGCTCAAATCGAACACGTGAGGTGTATGACACGGCTATAGGCGCGCTTATGATCGGGTGACTGTCGTCAAGCGGAGAAGGCCGTCCCATGATCGAAGATATCCTCGTCAATCTGAGCGTCGGCCAAGGCTCCGGCGCGGCTACTGATTACGCCGTGTCGGTCGCCGCAACGTTCGACGCTCATCTCGCCGGTGTCGCGTTCGCATACGATCCGGTGACGCCGGTATCCAGTGCCGGTTACCTGCCGGCTGAAGTGGTCGAGGCGCAGGCGCGCGACAGTATCGCTGCGGCAAAAAACGCCGCCAGTCATTTCACCGAAACCTGTAAGCGGGCCGGCGTCAGCGGCGAACCGCTGACGCTCAACGCCAGCTATGGCGGCGTCGCCGGACAATTCGGCCGTCTCGCACGCCGGTTCGATTTCGCCATTGTCGGCCAGGCCGAGCCGGATACGGACAGCCTCGACGAGTTCATCGGCGAAGCCGCTTTGTTCGAAGGCGGCCGGCCGGTGATCATTGTGCCTTACATCCAAAAAGCCCCGCTCGAGCTCGACCAGGTCATGGTTTGCTGGGACGGCAGTCGCGCTGCGACTCGAGCCATCGCCGACGCCATGCCACTGCTCAAGCGAGCGGGCCGCGTGGAGGTGCTGATCGTCGGCAACGAACGCGGCAAGCATGATGAGGTCGAGGGCGCCGACATGGGCGCCCATCTCGCCCGACACGGCCTCAATCTGGAGATCAAGCGGATTCAAATCGGCGATATCGATGTGGCCGACGTGATCCTTTCGCACGCCGCCGATGCGGGAACCAACTTCATCGTCATGGGCGGATACGGCCATTCGCGGCTGCGGGAATTTGTGCTCGGCGGTGTGACCCGGACTATTTTACGTTCGATGACCGTGCCGGTGCTGATGTCGCACTGAAACGTTGTCGGCGGCGCAGTTAGCTTGGCAAAATCAAGCAAAATATAAGCGGCGCTCGTCGTTGACGCGCGCGTGGGCGGCATGTCACGTTTTCACCGCCCCCAAGGCCCACGAGGTTTGGCAGCCAAAACGGGGTCGTGGAGGATTAGTCCCGATGGCGGATCAATCCGCATGACCGATAGGCCCTTGGCGGCGGCGGACGGCCCCCACACAGCCGACCCGCTCCTGGAGATCGCCGACGTGACTATGCGTTTCGGCGGCATCGTCGCGTTGGAAGCGGTCACTTTTTCAGTAAGCCAAGGAAGGATCGTGGGACTCATCGGCCCCAACGGCGCCGGCAAGACCACGTTGTTCAATTGCCTCAGCCGACTTTACCGGCCGATGCGAGGCGACATCCGCTTGAACGGTCGCTCACTCAACCGCTGCGCGCCGTCAGATATCGCCGCGCTCGGTGTCGGGCGCACTTTCCAAGCCCCTACCCTATTTGCGTCGATGTCGGTACTGGACAACGTCAAAGTCGGCGCGCATGCGCGTGGCGCCAATACCCCTTTGACCGACGCGCTGTCGCTGCCGCGCATGCGGCGCGAAGAACATGAGCTAGAGCAAATTGCGCGCGCGACGCTGACATTCGTCGGCTTGGACCAAATGGCAGCGCGGCCGGCGGCAAATCTGTCGTTGGGAGCGCGCAAGCGGGTCGAACTGGCGCGTGCGTTGGCCGTTCAACCCTCGCTTCTGTTGCTCGACGAGCCGGCCGGGGGACTGAACCATACCGAGGTCGCTGAGCTCGGCGCGCTGGTTCGATCGATCCGCGACCGGCTCGGCATCACCGTCTTGTTGGTCGAGCACCACATGGGGCTGGTGATGGGCCTTTCCGACCAGGTCGTCGTGCTCAATTTCGGCCGCGTCATCGCTGACGGACCGCCAGACGAAGTCCGCAGCAATCCGGCGGTTACCGAGGCTTACCTGGGGACGCGGCACTGATGGCGCCGATTTTACAATTGCGGTCGGTGAAAGCCTTTTACGGGCAGTCGGAGGTCGTGCACGGAATCGACGTCGCCGTCGAGGAAGGCGGCATGACTGTGCTGCTCGGGGCCAATGGTGCGGGCAAGACGACGACGTTGCGCGCGATTTGCGGCATGGTACGCAGCGAAGGCGAAATTTCCTTCGCCGGCCAGCGATTGGACCGGCGCTCGACCGAAGAGATCGCAAGCCTTGGCGTGGCACATGTTCCGGAAGGACGCGGAACTTTCATTGGCTTGACCGTCGAGGAGAACCTCCGGCTTGGCGGTTACACTCGTGGACGCTCAGACCAAAATATACAGCGTATGTACGGATATTTTCCGATCCTGGCGCAGCGGCGGCGCCAGCAGGCCGGCGCGTTATCCGGCGGCGAGCAGCAGATGCTGGCGATTGCGCGCGCCTTGATGATGACACCCCGGCTTTTGGTGCTCGACGAACCGTCTTTTGGGCTTGCTCCGCGCATCGTCGAGGACATTTTTACTATCATCGACCGCATCAAGCAGGAAGAAAAAGTCAGTGTGCTGTTGGTCGAGCAGAACGCGACGCTGGCGCTTGAACTGGCGGATCACGCTTACCTGATTGAAACCGGCTACATCGTCACCTCCGGAAGCGCGAAGAGTTTAGCCGACGACCCGCAAATCCGCCGCTCATACCTCGGTTACTGACGAGCCCGCGATGCACCAATTCCTACAGCAAATATTTTCCGGGCTCGCGGCCGGCGCAATCTACGCCAGCGTGGCGCTAGCGCTGGTGATGATTTACCGGGCTACCGATCTGGTGAATTTCGCACAAGGCGAGATGGCGATGTTCTCGACCTACATCGCCTGGACTTTGGTCAATGCCGGGCTGCCGTTTTGGGCCGCCTTCCTGATTACGCTCGCAGTCTCATTCGTCGGCGGCATGGCGATTGAGCGCGTGCTGATCCGGCCGGTCGAGAATGCGCCGGTATTGGCTGCGGTGATCGTGACCATTGCACTCCTGCTGATCTTCAATTCAACGGCCGGATGGCTCTATTCCTACACGGTGCAGGATTTCCCGAGCCCCTTTCCGGATCGGCCGGTTTTTGGCGCACTGATTACGACGCGCGACCTCGGCGTAATCGCGGTGACGCTGGTGATGCTGGCCATGCTGTTTATATTTTTCCGGTTTACCGCCACCGGATTGGCGATGCGGGCAGCCGCGCAAAATCCGGAATCGGCGAGGCTGTGCGGTATTCCGGTCGGGCGCATGCTCGCGATCGGCTGGGGCCTAGCTGCGGCGATTGGAGCAACCGCCGGGATCATGGTCGCACCGGTGCTGTTTCTCGATCCGAACATGATGGGCGGCGTGCTGATCTACGCTTTCGCCGGCGCGCTCCTCGGTGGCATCACCAGCCCGGTTGGTGCTGTCGTTGGCGGCCTGATCGTGGGCGTCACCGAAAATTTGGTCGGGACCTACCTCATTGCCAGCCAGCTAAAACTGACAGTGGCCTTTGCCCTGATCATCCTCGTGCTTGTGTTCAAACCGAACGGCTTGTTCGGAACCGCGATCATACGGCGAGTGTGACATGGAAAAGCGCCACGTCATCGCGCCGGCAACCGGAAGCCCTGGGGGCGCCGGCGGCGCGGTATTTGGCTCCAACTCCGCGCAATGGATCAGCATACTGGCGTTGGTCGTATTCGCGGTCGCCCTGCCGTTCGCGCTGAGCAAATATCACGTATTCGAGCTGACCATGGTGATGATCTACGCCATCGCCGTGCTCGGATTGAATATCCTGACCGGCTACAATGGACAGATTTCGCTCGGCCACGGCGGTTTCTTCGCCGCCGGCGCCTACACGGCGGCGATCCTGATGCACCGTTATGGCGTTCCCTACTGGGCAACGTTGCCGGCAGCCGCCTTAATCTGCTTCGTTCTCGGCGTGCTGTTCGGGCTGCCCGCGTTACGCTTCGAGGGACCTTATCTCGCGCTGGTAACGCTCGCGATGGCGCTTGCCACGCCGCAATTGCTGAAATATTTCGACACCTGGACCGGCGGACAACAAGGCATCAATCTGCCCAAACCGGTGCCGCCGCATTGGCTCGAAATAGACCGCGATCGCTGGCTCTATTTTGTTGCCCTGATGGCGCTGCTCATTGCCATCCGGATTGCCGCCAACATCCTGCATGGCCGCACAGGCCGGGCGCTGATCGCGACGCGCGACCAGCCGATTGCGGCCGTTGCCATGGGAATCCCTACCGCGCGCTACAAGACGATCGCCTTCGGCACATCGACCTTGTTCACCGGCGTCGCCGGCGCTCTCGCGGCCATTGTCATCGGTTATGTCTCACCCGAGGGCTACAGTCTGTTCCTCTCGGTGTCGTTTCTGGTAGGCTCCGCGATTGGAGGCATTGCGACAATCGGCGGCGCAATCGTCGGCGGATTGTTCATTGAGTTCGTGCCCAATCTAGCCAACGATATTTCCGACGCCGCTCCGTGGGCAATCTATGGGCTGGCGATGCTGTTGTTCATGTACACCATGCCGCGCGGCGCCGTTGGAACGGTCTGGCCCTGGATTGGCAAGGCGCTTATGCGCATGGGCCCACATAAGATCGAATAGGACTGCAACATTAAAAACTGTTCAACTAATCGCCAGCGAGTCAATCGCTGGCAATAAGCGGAGGAAACCATGGCAGGATCGATAATCGCGAAAAGCGCTTTGGCAATCAGCCTCGCTTTGACCAGCGGATTGGCGCTGGCGGCCGGCCAATACGGGCCCGGCGCTAGCGATACCGAGATCAAGATCGGCAACACCATGCCGTACAGCGGCCCGGCCTCCGCTTACGGCATCATCGGCAAGACGGAAGCCGCCTACTTCGCCATGATCAACGAGCAAGGCGGCATCAACGGTCGCAAGATCAATTTCATCAGCCGCGACGACGGCTACAGCCCACCGAAAACCGTCGAACAGGTCCGGCAATTGGTCGAGCAGGATCAGGTCCTGTTCTTGTTCAGCACGCTCGGCACGCCGACCAACGTTGCCATCCACACTTATCTCAATGACAACAAAGTGCCGCAGCTGTTCGTCGCTACCGGCGCCGATCAGTGGAACAATCCGAAGAAATTTCCGTGGACGATGGGTTTAATCCCGAGCTACGGCACCGAGGCGCGCATCTATGCGCACTACATCCTCAAAAATTTGCCGAGTGCCAAGATCGCGGTGCTCTATCAGAACGACGACTTCGGCAAGGACTATCTCAACGGGTTGCGCGCCGGATTGGGCGATAAGGCTCAAAAAATGATCGTAGCCACCCAGTCCTATGAGACCACCGACCCAACCGTGGATTCCCAGGTGGTAACCCTGCAGGGCAGCGGCGCCGATGTGTTGATGACAGCCGCGATCCCAAAATTCGCTGCCCAGGCCATTCGAAAGGTCTACGACATCGGCTGGAAACCGACCCACTTCCTTTCTTCTGTGTCGAATTCGGTCGGCACGGTGATGAAGAATGCCGGCTACGAAAAGGGCGTCGGCATCATCTCCGCAGCTTTCGCCAAGGATCCGACCGATCCGCAGTGGGCCAATACACCGGAATACAAGGAATGGCTGGCCTTTATGAAGAAGCACAACCCATCAGCCAATACGGCAGACGTCCAAGGCGTGATCGGCTACTCTTACGCACAGACGCTGGTCGCGGTCCTCAAGGCATGCGGCAACAATCTCACACGCGAAAACATCATGAAACAGGCGGCAAGTCTGCACGACCTGAAACTGCCAATGCTGTTGCCCGGCATTGCGATCTCGACCAGCGCGACCGACTTTGCGCCCATCAAGCAAATGCAGCCGGAAAAGTTCGACGGAACGACCTGGAAGCTGTTCGGCGAGGTGCTTTCGGGCAGCTGACGTTTCAGCGAAAACGTTGAGGAGAAACCACGATGACAGCAAAACATATCACGGCCATGAGTTTGGCGGTGGCCGCGCTTGCTCTCGGGAGCGGACTAGTTTGGGCCGCCGGCCAATACGGGCCGGGAGCCAGCGACACTGAGATCAAGATCGGTCAGACCATGCCCTACAGCGGCCCGGCTTCGGCTTACGGCACGATCGGCAAGGCGGAGGCGGCTTACTTCGCGATGATCAACGACAAGGGCGGCGTCAACGGCCGTAAAATCAACCTCATTAGCCGGGACGACGGTTATAGCCCACCCAAGACGGTCGAAGCGGTGCGCAAGCTGGTCGAAGAAGACCAGGTTCTATTGACGTTCAATGTACTCGGCACGCCACCCAACACGGCGGTGCAGGGTTATCTGAACGACAACAAAGTACCGCAATTGTTTGTCGCCAGCGGCGCGGACAAATGGAACGATCCGAAGAAGTTTCCATGGACCATGGGCTGGCAGCCGAGTTACCGCATCGAAGCGCGAATTTACGGCCGCTACATTCTCAAGAACTTCCCCAATGCCAAAGTCGCGATTGTCTATCAGAACGATGACTTCGGTAAGGATTACCTGGCCGGCTTGAAAGAAGGCCTGGGCGATAAGGCCGGTAAGATGCTCGTGGCTACGCAAAGCTACGAAACCACCGATCCAACCATCGACTCGCAGGTCGTCGCTCTGCAGGGCAGCGGCGCCGATACACTTTTGGTGGCGGCAATTCCAAAATTCGCAGCGCAGGCCATCCGCAAAGTCGCCGACCTGAGCTGGAAGCCGAATTTCTTCATGACCAACGTTTCCGCCTCGGTCAAATCCGTGATGCAGCCCGCCGGATTCGACAAGTCGCAAGGCATCATCACCGCCGGTTACCTTAAAGATCCGAACGATCCGCAGTGGCAAAACTCGGCGGAGTACAAGGATTGGCTGGAATGGATGAAGAAATATTATTCCGGTGGCAGTCTCGCCGACGTAAACAACGTCTACGGTTATTCGGCCGCCGAAACCTTGGTGTCGGTGCTGAAAGCGAGCGGTAATAATCTCACCCGCGACAACATCATGAAACAGGCCGCCAGCATCCACGACCTGAAACTGCCGATGGCATTGCCCGGAATTGTTGTGTCGACGAGTACGACCGATTTCGCCCCGATCAAGCAAATGCAATTGCAGAAGTTCGAAGGCCAAACCTGGAAGCTGTTCGGCGAAGTGATCTCCGGCTCCGGCAGCTAAGCCGGTACCGACGTCTGCACGACCAAGCCGCGAGCGCGCGCATCGGCAACCCCGAGCGCGCGTAACGCGGTCAGGGTAAGCGATTGAACGGCCTCGCGCTCGCGCCCGGTGACATCGCGCGCGAGCGGTCCGATCAGTGCTTCGGTCAGTAATCCGGTCAACGCTACTGCCGCGACTTCGGCATTTTGCTCCGGCAACCGCCCCCCAGCGATAGCGGCGGCGATCCGTATTGCGAATTCGTTGGCGAGCGCTCGGCGGAAATCGACGCGAATACCGTCAAGCTCGGCATCGATCGGCTCGGCGATTGCGGCGAAGGCCAAGCGGCGGTCGCGCAACACACCCGTAGCGAAAGTCATGATCGCCGCCGACAGAGCCGAGAGCGGACCGGGTGCGGCAGCCGCCGCGCCGCGCAGCGCGCCGATTTCACGGCCGGACATTTCGGTCAGCATCGCCGCCACCAGATCAGTCTTGGCCGGGAAATAGCGGTATACAGTGCCGGCCGCGATCCCGGCCCGCGCCGCGACCGGCACGATTTGCACCGCCGCCATGCCACCCTCCCTCGCTGTCTCTCGCGCGGCCGCAATGATCGCGTCGCGGCGCGCAGCCAACCTGCGGGCAACATTTTCCGTACGACGATAGGGCATGAGATGGCCGAGTAAGAATCGCCGGCAGTATAACAACCGGTGAACCTGGATTCAGCGTCTCACTTTTGCTTTTCCGCCAGCGCTTTGGCGCGGATTTTGGAAAGCGTCGTTGCCGGGGTGATGGCTTCCGGGTCGATTGCAAGCCGAACAATGGCGGGCCGTTCGGACGCGACCGCCTGCTTGAACACCTCAGGAAAATCGGCGGTGCGCTCAACATTCGCGCCAAAGCCGCCGAAGGCGCGCGCGTAGGCGGCAAAATCCGGATTGCGCAGATCGGTAGCGCTAATGCGGCCCGGATACTCGCGCTCCTGATGCATGCGGATAGTGCCGTAGAGACCGTTGTCGGCGATCAAAACAACGAGCGGCAAGCCGTATTGCACCGCAGTTGCGAATTCCTGGCCGTTCATCAGAAAATCACCGTCGCCGGCCACACATATGACCGGTCGCTCGGTGTACAGCCGCTTCATCGCC
>JASHSY010000156.1 GCA_030040825.1 Xanthobacteraceae bacterium | reverse complement strand
TGCCGCCGAGACGCGTCGCGGCAAGCCCCAAAACAGCCGATATGTGCAATCAATTGTGCGGCGATGATAAACAAGCGTCCACCAATAGAATCAACAACTGTAAGTTCTTGCTGGCGGTAATGTTGTAAAGTTACACTGATCGAGTTCAAGCGAGGGGCCCCCGTCTGTGACGCGAATTCGCCGATTTGCAAGTTTCCTTGCGCTTTTCGCGTTGGCCTTGCAATTGGCCGCTTCGTTCGGCCATTTGCACCTCGAACGTATCCGCGGCGCCTATCCGAGCGTGAGCGCGACTGGCTTCATCGCCAAGGTCCAACCGATCAACGGCGGGCAGCCCGGTGACGACGGCGATAAATACTGCCCCATCTGCGCCACCATCTATCTCGCTGGCAATTCGTTAGTGCCGCAACCGCCGCCTTTACCGACGTTTTCAGCGTCGCAGACGGTTCAATATGCCCATTACGCCGCGATTATCTTTGTCGCCGAGCGGCGATCGCCCTTCCAGTCGCGCGGGCCGCCGTCCATCTGATTTTCGGTCGTAGTCGATCTTGGCCATTGCCGCGCACGCGCGCTGGCGATGTTCGCAGGATTTGACGCAGCATTTCCGATCGATGCCGCGCTGGCGCGACCGCAAACCGCACCGATCCCCTTTGCATGAACCAAGTGGCGGACCGTCATGTTCGTTCGCGCCTGTCGCATCTCATGCGATTAGCATCAAGGCTTGTCGGCATAATTTGCGTGCTCCTCACAATTACCTTGTGGGCAGTTACGATCGTGACAGACCCAACGCCGGGTTCTATAGCCGCCGCCGGCGCTCTTTCCGCGGTTGTGGCGCTGATGATCGTTTTCACTTCAACCGGATAAGCTCATGACAAGAGCAGCAGCCGACCGTCTCAACCGCTCTGCGGGCGTGCATCTGCGCCGTTTTTCTGCTTTGGCGGCATCCGTGCTGTTATCGGCCCTGGTTGCGGCCGCCTTTACCGATGCGTTTGCGCAAGTCAGTCCACTTGTGGCCATGCGCCAGCCTCCGCCCAGCGGATTCATAGGCTGGGTCTTCACCGAGCAAGCGATGTTCTATCGCGCACTCTCACGGCTGATCCGCGAGGCCAAGACCGACGGCACGGCCTATTGGAGCCTGATCGGCATCTCTTTCATCTACGGCATTTTTCATGCCGCCGGCCCCGGCCACGGCAAGGCAGTGATCTCGTCCTACCTCGTCGCCAATGAAGAAACCTGGCGGCGCGGCATCGCGCTGTCGTTTGCCTCCGCTTTGCTGCAGGCCCTGACTGCGATTGTCATTGTCAGCATCGCCGCCGGCCTGATTGGCGCCACAGCCAAAATGATGGGCGATACCGTACGGATTGTCGAAATCGTCAGCTATTCGCTGATCGTACTGCTCGGCGTTCGGCTGTTATGGGTGAAAGGCCGCGGCTTCCTGCGTGCGTTGCAAGCGGTCCACGAAGGACGTGACGGACGCGTCCGCCAAGATCATCACGACCACGGACTTCCGCATCACAGCCACGGACACGCGCACAATCATGGACATGACCACGACGAAGAGGACAGCGTCCTGCCGTGGGGACACGCGCACGGACCAGAGCCGGAGCAATTGGCCGGACCGGGCGGCTGGCGCCGCGGCCTCTCAGCCATCGTCGCCGTCGGGCTGCGGCCCTGTTCGGGCGCCATCATCGTGCTGGTGTTTGCGCTGGCGCAGGGATTGTACGGGGCCGGTGTCGCCTCGACCTTCGTCATGGGACTCGGCACCGCCATCACCGTCGCGGCGATCGCCTCGATTGCCGTCGGCGCCAGGACCGCGGCCAAGCGCGTTGCATCGACCCGTCCCGGTTACGGCACCCTTGCCCTACGCGGCATCGAAGTCGGTGCCGCGGTTCTGGTGACGGCGTTCGGCGCGCTGCTCCTCGCCGGCTATATGGCGAGCGAGCGGATGGGGTTGTTTTGAGCGAGGCTTAGAGGGTCAAATGACCCTCTCCAGCTGGTGCCGATACAACGAACGGCGTGCCAGATCGTCCATCCCGGTTTTGAACGTGAACTTGTCGCGCAACGCCACGGCGCGTTGCGCCGCCGGGCGCGCAGTGATCTCGTCGACCAGGCGCTTGAGATTCGGAAATTTCGCCCATGCAGCCTCGCCGAGCGCCGTCGGCACCAAACGCGCCCAGCCCCACGTCGCCATGTCGACGATCGTGTAAGTGGTGCCAAGTACATATTTTTGCTTGGCCAGCCGCGCATCGAGAATGCCGAAATGGCGCTGCGCCTCAAAAGCGTAACGGTTCAGCGCATATTCGATCTTTTCCGTCGCATATTGGCGGAAGTGGATGGATTGACCGGAATAGGGACCGACGCCGGAAGCGACGAACATCAGCCAGGACAACATTTCGCCGCGCGCCTTGTCGTCTCTTGTCGGCAGAAATTTTCCAGTCCTCTCGGCGAGGTAAAGCAGAATCGCGTTCGAATCGAACACGACAACGTCGCCGTCGACGATCGCCGGCACCTTGGCATTCGGATTGATAGCGAGAAATTCCGGCTTGTGCTGATCGCCAAGGCGGGTATCGATCGGAACAGGCTCGTAGGGAAGCCCGGCTTCCTCCAGAAAAAGCGCGACTTTGGTGGGATTTGGCGCGCCATTGTAATAGAATTTCAACATTGCCGTCTCCGTTTATTTGGGCATCGCCAGCGCACCAAAGCAATCGAGTTCATCGAGGCGAAAGACTGCATTACTTCGTCGTTTCGCTTCTCGCAATGATTTTTAGAATAGCCCGACGATCCTTCCGTCCGGTCCGATGTCAATCGAATCCGCCGCCGGTACTCTCGGCAAGCCCGGCATGGTCAGGAGCTCGCCGCAAATCACCACGACGAACTC
>JASHSY010000155.1 GCA_030040825.1 Xanthobacteraceae bacterium | reverse complement strand
CGAGCGGCACTTGACGCGGCCGCCGCGCTACGGCGACATCATCCATGCAACAGCGGGAAGCGGTGAGTGCCGACAATCAGCAACAAAGACGGCACCAGGCTTTACTACGAGGAAGCCGGTGCCGGCACGCCGGTCGTTTTCGTGCACGAATTCGCCGGCGACTACCGCACCTGGGAGCCGCAGATGCGGTTCTTCTCCCGCGCGCACCGCTGCGTAACTTTTTCCGCGCGCGGCTATCCGCCGTCGGATATTCCGCCCGACGCGTCGCGCTACGGGCAGGACATCGCCCGCGGCGACGTCATCGCTATCATGGACGGGCTGCGCATCGACAAGGCGCACATGGTCGGTCACTCCATGGGCGCCTACACCGCGCTGCATGTGGGCATCCGCCACCGCGAACGCTGCATCTCGGTGGCCGCGATCGGTTGCGGCTGGGGTTCGGTCGCCGACCCGGCGGAACGCGAAACCATGCGCAAGATCGCGGCGGCGACCGGCGCGATGTTTGTAGAGAAAGGCATGGCCGAAGGCGCCAAAAATTACACCAACGGCCCGACCCGCCAGTCGCAAAAATACAAAGACCCGCGCGGCTATGCGCATTTCGTCCGCATGATGAGCGAGCATTCCGCTCAAGGCCACGCGCTGACCATGGCAATGCTGCAGGCAAAGCGGCCGACGCTATGGGACATGGAGGCGGAGTTGCGCGGATTCGCACTGCCGCTTCTCGTCATCGTTGGCGACGAAGACGAAAGCTGCCTCGACGGCAGTCTTTTTCTCAAGCGCACAGCGCCGACCGCCGGGCTTCTGGTCGTTCCGCGTACCGGCCATACCATCACCAGCGAGGAACCGGCGGCGGTCAACGCGGCGCTGGCGGAATTTTTCGCTGCCGCCGAGGCCGGCCGCTGGCTGGCGCACCGGCCGCCGGCGTGAACGCTTAACCGATCAGGCGCTTGAGGAAGCGCAAGCTCTTCTCGTTAAAGCCGGCGACGTTTTCGTAAATCGGCGCGTGCGCGCAGTCCTCGAAGACGAAAAGCTCGCTGCCTTTGATGCCGTTCTTCATTGCATCGGAAAAACGCGTCGAACATACGAGATCGTGGCGGCCGAATGTGATCTGGGTGGGCGCCTTGATGCGGCCAAGCTGGCTCAGGGCGTCATGTGCAATCACTGCGCTCGACTGACTCATAAACGCCTCCAACGGCTGCTTCGGCCGGCCACGCACGAAGGCGGCAAGCTGGTCGATATAATCCGGCTTGGCTGCGTAAAGCTCGGGCGTGAAACACCAGGGAAAGATGCCCTGGATGATCATCTCGGTGACGCTGTTGAGTCCCTTGGCGATGGTCCGCCAGCCTTCGACTACGGTCTTGAGAAACGGATCGGACTTGGTCCAGCCGCTGTGTAGCGACAGCGACTTCACCTGCTGCGGATATTTCCCGGCGAGCCATAGGCCGGTGGCGGCGCCGAGCGAGAGGCCCGAAACATGCGCGCGCTCGACACCGATCGCCTGCATAAAGGCGGCGAGATCGTCGGCGAACAACTCCATCGAATAAGCACCGGTGGGCTTGTCGCTTTCCCCGGCGCCGCGCGGATCGACCGAGATGCAGGTGAAGTGCTTGGCATAGTCGGCGACCTGAAATGCGTAACAGGCGTTGTCCGCCGCCAGATAGGGAATGAGCAAAAGCGGTTCGCCAGAGCCCTGTTGCTCATAATTGAGCGTGATGCCGTTCGCCTTGACCTTAGGCATGTGATCCTCCCGATATTTGCCGCCCTTTTTGCGAAGGACCTCGAGTAAAACGTATCCTTTGCGGTGGGACAGAGCAATGCCGGCCGCCGCAAGCTACTCCGAGATACCCTCCAGATGCGCCGTTTCGTTGACGCGGAGCACGGAGACCTTGTCGCCCGCGATATCGATTTCGTTGAGGCAGCATGGACTCTGCGCGATCCGCCAATAGGACGATAATGCCAGATCGAGACAATGCAGCAGCAAGGCGCGGTTGAAGCTGTCGTGACTGACCAGCACGATGGTGTCGCCGCGATGGCGCTTGAGCACAAAGCGCAGGGCGTCCGCCGCACGGGCCGCAAGGTCCTGCAGGGATTCGCCGCGCGGGAAGCGCACCCGTTGTGGGCTCGCGAACCACGCCGCGAACAGCGCCGGGTCGGTAGCGTTGGCGTCATCGAATGTTTTGAACTGCCAGTCGCCGTAATCAATGTCGTTGAGATCAGCACAAATTTCGGCGGCGGAAAGGTTGCAGGCGCTCGCGATTGCTGCGGCGGTCTTCACGCAACGGCCCATCGGGCTTGTATAGACCCGGTGCGGGCTCCAGCCGCCGACGATACGCCGGGCAACGGCATGTGCCTCGGCACGTCCTTGCGCGGTAAGTTCCAGCGGTTGTCGGCCGCGGAACCGCTCAGGCTTGATACCTTCGACATGGCCGTGCCGGATCAGCAAAATCTTGGTCATTTCAAATCCGCCGCAGCGGCATCGACCAGGCGAGCCAGGTGCCAAAGCCGGTGAACAGGGCTACTGTCAGGAACGCCGTGCGGAACGCCTCGCCGATCTCGCCTTGCACGACTGCCCGTCGCGCCGGCTCGAGTGCCGCAATCGCGTCGGGGCCACGGTCGATCATGCTCCCGAACAAAGTAGCGGTCTGGCGATCGGTTGCGGCCAGCACGGAAAACAATACCGCTGCCACGGCTGCGGTGCCGAAGGCGGCGCCGACCGAGCGGGAGAATTGCACCATCGCCGCGCCCGTACCCAGCATGCGCTGGCCGGCGACCGCTTGCACCGTAACCTGGACCACGCCCATGATCGTGCCCATGAACACGGCGATGCCGCCAAACACCCAAGGCAGCGTGCGCAAACTCAAGTGAGGCAGCGAGAGAGCGAGAAACACCAGTCCGCTGGTCGCAGCCAGATAGCCGTATGAGGGAAACATCGCGGTACGTCCGGTTCGCGTCACCAACTGGCCGGTAACCAGTGAGCCGATGCCGATGCCGAACATGAGCGGCAGCAGCAACAAACCGGTTTCCGCGGGCGTCGCGCCGCGCACCGCACGCAGGTAAATCGGCAGGAAGGTAATGAGCGAAACAAGCGATGCCCCGTGACACGCCGCCAACGCGTCGGCGCGCCAAACCGAAGGCTCGCGGAACAAGGCAGGCGGGATGAGTGGCGACGCCGAATGTTTCTCCTGCCAGATCAGCAACACCAGCGCCAATGTGCCGAACGCGGCGAGGCCGAGGATCATCGGCAGCGTGCGCGCGTCCATGCGCTGCGCTTCTTCCAGTGCGAGAATCACCGGGCTGACGAACATCATGAACAGCAGGAGGCCCGGTGCATCGAACGATGTGCGCCGCCAGCCGCCCGGCAGCGCATGCAGGCGCATCACCATGAATACAGCGGCGAGCCCGAGCGGGACGTTGACCCAGAAAATCGAGCGCCAGCCGAAGGCCTCGGTGAGATAGCCGCCGGCGACCGGCCCGAACGTCGACGAGGCAACCGATATGCCGGCGAGATAGCCCTGATAGCGACCGCGCTCGCGCGGCGGAATTGTCTCGCCGACCAGCGCTTGCGAGAGCGTCATCAGACCGCCGCCGCCAAATCCTTGCAGCACACGCGTTGCGGTGAGGAACTCGATGTTCGGTGCGAGCGCGCACAACACCGATCCGAGCATGAACAGGAATAAGGCGGTGAGCATCATCGGCTTGCGGCCGAAGGAGTCGCCGAGGCGACCATAGACCGGCGCCGCAATCGTGTTGGCGATCAGGTACGAAACCACCACCCAGGAAATACGTTCGACGTCGCCGAGGTCGGATGCCATCGACGGCAACGCGGTGGCGACGATCGTTTGATCGGCCACCGCGAGGAACATCGGCAGCATGATCGAAGGAAATACCGACCAGAACAGCGGGCGCGAGGACGGTTTGTCGGCTTCGTGCGCCGGCGCGGCGCGGACGGATGCGGGTTCAGCGGAAAGCGATGATGCTGCAACGTCGTCAGGGGCAATTTTTTCGTCCATGCAATTCCGTTTTGCGTCGAAGGAACCGTCGCCAATTGGGCGATCTTTATGCCAAACTCACGCGACCTGCAGCACGTTGCCGCAACGCCGCCGCAGTTTCGCCGTTCCCCATCCTCTTCAATGTCGCCCTTGAGCGCTTATAGTAGGCCTGATTGGGGATGGCGTCGCCCCTTGTGGGCCGGCGTGCGGGCATTTGGGAGCACGAACCATGCCTCACAATCATTCAAGCGACGGAAACCATCACGCGGAGCGAACGCGCCGCGGCTCGCGATCCGGGCCTGGCGAACAGAAGCATTCCGAACCGGCGGCCATCGAAATAGCGGCTGCGGCGGACGCTATCCGGTCGCATCTTGGCGAGTTCCATAGCAAGGGCGTCAAGGCCGGGCTGCAGATGCAGACCGAAATGCTCGGCGCGTTCGAGGAAATCGGCCGCGAATGGATGGCATGCGCCGCCTCGCAGGCGGAACTCGCGTTCGAACTGCCGACCCGGCTGACCGATGCCCGAACGATTCCGGATGCGATCGAGGCCTATCAGGCCTGGCTCGGCGAATGGCTCGAGCTGCGCGGCGAGGCCAGCCGGCGTTTGATCCTCGACGGTCAGAAGATCGTCAATCCCGGCGCGCGCTACATGGCGAGCATAACGCCGGCACCGCCGCTTTAGTGGTAGCGAAGCCTTTTTTTTGCCCGGAACGAACGCGAAATCGCGGCGTTGCGAGTCTTGTTAGCGAGGCTGGACCGCGAACGGCCGCGACGCACCGATGGCGTGCTGCAGACAAGGGTGATGCAAACGGCGGACTAAGCCGTGCGGTTAGCGGCGGTGTGTGGCGCGGCTCGACGGAGCACCCTTATGAGCTGGCGAATAAGTCTTGCCGCACTCCTTATCTGTACGCCGGCGCTGGCCTACGATAACGGCCTGCTGCGACATCGCCGACGGTCATCGGACCAATTACGACATGCGCGAAGGCAAATACTGGGTGCCGATCAACGGTGAATGGATGAAAGTGCCGGACGAAGCGGTCGTTGAGCACGAGGGCAGCCCGACCGGCGACGTCGTTGTCTGGGACGTCGTCTTGAACGGTACGGTGTACATCCGCTGCTTCGTTCCCGGCGGCGGCGCCTGAAGCACGGGGCTTAGGATACAAGCCGGCCGCCCGTGAGAGCGGCCGGCTTTACCAGCAAGCGCTGCGCGCCGTCTCGATCTAACCGAGGAAGCCAACGCGTTCTTGTTCGCGCGCCTCGGCTTCGGTTTTCGGCTGTGCAGGCAATTGCAGTACGGTCGCCGCCTGACCTTCACACAGAAGCGTCAGCAACATGATGCGCCCATCTGGAAATTCGAGCGCGTCGTGATGTGCGGCCAACTTCTCTTTGTTGACCTGACGGAAGATGGCGGTCTGTTGGTTGATGATCTTGGTCTTCCAACCCAACAGGCCAGCCGGCAAGCAAGAAACTTCGCCGGCGAATGCCAATTCCGTTCCGGGCAACAAGCACACGGCCATGCCGATATCATTGGCGGCGGCAAAGCCACGCGTTCCAGTGCCGAAGTCACGCGTTACCAGCTTATCGCCGACTTTCGCAGGTCGTGAGCGCACGCTTTGGAGGCTAAAGTCACACATTGGCGACTCCTTATCTCCCGGCGCATCGTCCGGGTCTTGCACGCCCCCCGCTTACCCTCAGGCAATGAACTCCAGGCAACAACGGTTGCCGTCCATAAGGCAAAGAAGGATTGGACCGCAGGAGCATGTCGCAATTAGGGCTCTGGCTTGGCCTTATGGCGATACGCCGCGCCGCCCGATTTTGCCGCATTCAATGCCGCTGTCATCCCAACGCGTTACATCGGCGAACGTTCGGCTGCGGCGCTTTTTTTCGTTGGCATGCCAGGATAAGGCGACGCGTCGCTTGGCGGGCGCCTAATGGCCGATCACGGCTTCGCCGCCGCCCATGTTGATCCGCCGGATCAGCAGGAGCATCAGGGGCACCAGTGCCGCCGCAATGACGGCCCAGGTGAAGAAAATATCGATATAGCCCATCAGCGCCGCTTGACCGGCGACGGTCTGACCCATAACGCCGAGTGCGCGGTTCTGCGCCGCGGAGGGTGAACCGAACTGGCCGAAGTATTGCATCAAGTTGTGCAATGCCGACTGGTATTGCGGCGACGACGGATAAATATGCTCAACCAGCCGCGCCTGGTGGAATTGCGAGCGTTGCACCAGTTCGGTGTTGGCAAGCGACACACCGATGCTGCCGCCAAGATTGCGGGCCACGTTGACCAGTGCGGAAGCCTCGCCGGTTTTTTGCGGCGGCAAGTCGGCGTAGGCAACCGAATTGATCGGAATGAACATGAACGGCATGCCGATGGTCTGCAAGACGCGGATGGTGGCGAAGTAACTAAAGCTCGCGTCAGGCGTCAGCGAGGTCGATACCCACATCGCCACCGCGACGATCGAAAATCCGATCGCCAGCCAGTATTTCGGCTGCATGCGCGGGATGATCTGGCCGGCGAGCGGCATCATCATCAACATGGCAAGCCCCCCCGGCATCATGGCGAGGCCGGATAGCATCGCGGTATAGGGGAAGCTCGTCTGCATCAGTTGCGGCGTAATCTGGTTGGAGCCGAACAGCACCGCGCCCACCGCCAACATGGCGATGAACGCCATACCGAACTGGCGCTGGAACAGCAGTCGCAGGTCGACCACCGGATTCGGATGAGTTAATTCCCACGGGATGAAGAACAGCAGCGAGCAACCTGAAATCAATGCGCAAACGACAATGAATGTCGACCGCCACCAGTCATCGATCTGGCCGCGGTCAAGCACGAGCTCAAGAGCGCCGAAGACGAGCGCAATCAGCATAATTCCAATCCAATCGACCTTAAGGCCGCCTGCGAGCCGCTCGCGCCGCTCTTGCTCCAGCACTTCCGGCTCCTCGACCAGCCAATGCACGAGAATGAGCGAAAGAATGCCGAACGGTACGTTGATGAAGAAAATCCAATGCCAGGAATAATTGTCGGTAATCCAACCGCCGATGGTGGGTCCCACGGTCGGGGCAACGATCACGGCGATGCCGTAGATCGCAAACGCCTGCGGACGCTGGCGCGGCGAGAACGTGTCGGCCAGCATCGCCTGCTCACTGGTCGGCATGCCGCCGCCGCCGAGGCCTTGCAGAATGCGAAACACGATCAGCGCGCCGAGGCTCGACGCGAGCCCGCACAACAGCGACGCTATCGTGAACAGCGCAACGCAAACCATATAGAAGCGCTTGCGGCCGACGACATTCGACAGCCAGCCGCTTACCGGCAGAACCACCGCATTGGCGATCAGATAAGTGGTGACGATCCAGGTGCTTTCGTCGACGCTGACGGCGAGGCTGCCGGCGATATAGCGCAACGCCACGTTGGCGATGGCAGTGTCGAGGACCACCATGAAGGTGGCGATCGAGACAACGATGGCGATCAACCAGGGACTGCGATCGCCGGCCGCGGATCGGCTCATGCGGCCGGAAGCTGGCCGCTGGTCGCTCATTTTGTCCGCACCGTCGGTACGACCGACATGCCCGGTCCGAGCAGGACGTCGGGCGGCCGGTCGAACACGATCTTGACCGGCACGCGCTGTACGATCTTCACGTAATTGCCGGTCGCGTTCTCCGCGGGCAGCAGGCTGAACGCAGTGCCGCTACCGGCTTGGATGCTGTCGACGTGGCCTTTGAATTTCTTTTTCGGGAAAGCGTCGATTTCGATGTCGACCGGATCGCCGGGCCGCACTGCCCGCAACTGGGTCTCTTTGAAATTTGCCGTGATCCAGACGTTGCGCGGCACGAACATCATCATCGTCTGACCGACCGCGGCGTAGTTGCCTTTCGCAGCGGTGAGCCGTGTCACGCGCCCAGCCTCGGGCGCGGTGACGGTGGTGCGCGACTGGTTGGCTTCCGCGAGCTCCAGTTGCGCGGCGGCCTGCTCTTTTTGCGCTTGCAGCACAGGCAATTGTTTTCCCGTAGCGACTGCGTTGGCTTGTGCCGCCGAATAATTAGCCTGCGCCTGGCGAAGTCCGGAGACGTATTGCTGCGCCTGCTCCTGGGTCACCGCGCCTTTTTGCACGAGGCTGGTATAACGCTCTTCTTGCTGCTGGGCGAAGGTCAGGTTGGCCTGCGATTCCACCGCTTGCTTTTCGGCCTGCTCGATGCGCGCTTTTTGCGCGGCGATCTGCGCGTCGATGTTGGCGACATTGGCTTTGGCTTGATCGAGTTGCGCCTGGTAGTCGCGATCGTCGATCCGTACCAAAACCGCGCCGGCCTCGACCATTTGGTTGTCGGTTACCGGCACGTCGACAATGGCGCCGCCGATCTGCGAGCTGATCGACACGGTGCGGGCGTCGATGAACGCGTCGTCGGTGTACTCATAACCGCTGGTGTTGATCCACCAGACCACGATCGCGGCGGTCACGGCGATGACCAGGGCGGTGACAATGAGAACGGCGCGCCGGCGCCGCGTCAGCCAGTCGGCCCACGCCTGTTGCCTGCGCGGCGGCACTATCGCCGGCTTTCTTTCACCTGGCTTTGCATCCTGGCGACGTTCGCTATCAGTGCGCTGATCCATGATCGGGATAAACGTCCGGCGCGCTCAATGGGTTTCCGCAAGCTCCGCGCAGGCGGAGGGGATATCAAGCGGGCGATTCCCGGACCATGGTCTAGCCGGGAAAGGGGGCCGAAACCAGTCTACGAGGACGGCGCGGGGTGCGCGGCGGCAGTGAATTTTTTGCAAAACTCATCGAGTTCGCCGGCATTGATGTCGCTGACCGCCCAGAAATCGAGCCCTCCGTCGGTCCAGTGGCGGACGTTGAAGCCATGATGGATTTCGCTGCCGCCGCGGGCATGTTCGCCGCCCGGATGGCGCGCGACGAACAGATTGATCACGTGGTGGCGGCGCCGATAAACCAATGCCGCGGCGGTCTCCCCGTCAATGTCATCGAGCCGGCCGCCGATTAGCGTGAAGCCTTCCGCAGTCAGATCGATCACCGGCGGCGCGACATCCAGCTTGCCATTGAACCATGGCTTGACCGTGTGCTGATCGCTGGTTTCAACGTCGGTCAGATGGCCGGGCTGCAGCGATCGCAAATGCGCCGACACCACTTCGCTCGCGATCTTTTGATCGCGGTCGTCGCGCACAACGGCGACAAGGAGCGTAGCGGCGACCGCGGCTGACAGGGCCGTGCCGACCGCGAAGCCGCCGGCGAAAACCCGCCGATTGAGCCTCCATGGAGCGGCCCGCCGGGCGATCGAGGCCGGAGCACCCGCCGGCGAGGCGGAGGCTGCCGGTAGTGCCCGCTCGATGCGGTCGCGCAGCGCCGCCGGCGCCATCTCTTTCAAGCCCGCGCTCGCCATTGCGACACGCACGGCTCGCAACGATGCGAGCTTATCAGCGCAATCGTGGCACGAAGCCACGTGCGCCTCGACATCGCTCGCATGGCCGGCATCGAGCTCGCCATCAAGAAGCGCATTGATCAATACATCGGCTTCGGAGCAATTCATGGCTTTGGCTCCTCCTCGGCGTTCCATGCCGCGCGCAGCATCGAGCGGGCGCGGGCAAGCCGCGACATCACCGTTCCGACAGGGAGGTCCGCGACCTCGGCTATTTGGCGATACGAAAGATTGTTGATGTCGCGCAGTACGATCGCTTCGCGAAATTGCGGCGGCAGTGCCGCGATCAGCCGGCGGATCGTCTCGGCATCATGCCGGCGCAATAATTCCACCTCCGGCGAGGATTGCGCCTCCTGCCACGCCGGTGGCTCGACCGGCGCGTGATCGTCACTGCGCTCAATCGCTACCGGCCGCTCCGACTGGCGGGCGAACTCGGTCTTGCAGACGTTGCGGAGGATGGCGAGCAGCCACGGCTTTATCTCCGGGCCGCGATAGCTGTCGAAATGGCGCAGCGCACGCAGATAACATTCCTGCACAGCGTCCTCGGCATCAGCCTGATTGCGCATCAGATAGTGGGCTAGCGTGTACACGTCGTCCAAATGCGGTAGCGCGGCGTCGCGAAAGCGCCGCGCCCTATCCGGATCGGCATCAGCTGACATTATGTCCCGTTCGGCTTTCCACGATGCCGCTGAAATTTGCTGCGTCCGATCGAGCATCAATGTGCGTCGCCGCGGCCTGCACTTTCTACCACGACGGTGCCGGTCATGTGTGGGTGCAGCGAGCAGAAATATTCATAAATTCCGGGTGTGGTGAACGTGAACGCGTAGCTGTCGTCGGTATCCAGCACTTTCGATCGGAACGCACGATCGCTCGCTACCACCGCGTGCGGGATATCGTCTTTATTGGTCCAGGTGACGGTGCTGCCCGCCTGAACGGTGATGCGTTGCGGGTTGAAGGTGAAGTTGTCGATGGCGACGGCGGCGGTACCTTGCGCGAGGGCGGTGAGCAAGGCCGCGGATAAGACAACTGCGGTTAAGGCGCCGAGCACGGCGGCGGTCAGGACATTGCGCAGGGAGGCTTGCATGACGCTGCGTTCCTTAGCTCCGCAAGGCAGTGTCGATGATCGCGAGCCTGGACTCGCCGCGCTTGAAGGTGATGCTCGCAGTGCCGAGCATAGTGCGCAGCTTGTCGTCGGCCACTTTCATCGGCCCCGGCGAGGGTGCGGTGCCGGGGGCCGGCTGCGGAAAGGCGGTCGAGCGCGCGGTGTGAAAGGTGACGTTGCCTTCCACCTTTTGCATGACTTGATGGATGTGGCCGTTAAGCACCGTCACCGAGCCGAAGCGCTTGAGATAGGCAAGCGCGCGGGCGCCGTCATCGGTGCCCCAGCCCCATTCCGGATAGACGCTCCACAGCGGAATGTGGGCGAACACGACGATCGGGGTCGAGGCCGAGCGGCCTTTCACGTCGTCTTCGAGCCATTCGAGTTGCTCGGCGCCAAGGTTGCCGAGTCCGCCGGCTTTGAGATCGACGACGTTGACCAGTCCGATGAAATGCACGCCGCTAGCGTCGAAACTGTACCAGCCGGCGCCCTTGCTGCCGCGGCCATAGCGCTCGCGGTAGAGCTTTTGCTCCTCGTCGAGGAAGTCGTGCTCGCCGGGGACGTAATGCACGTCGAGTCGCGTTTGCGAAATGATGCGGTCGGCGTCGTCAAATTGCGATGGCTTCGACAAATGGCTGATGTCGCCGGTGTGGATCATGAAGGCCGGCTTGACCGGCAAGGCATTGATCCGGCCGACCGCCTCTTCCAGCGTCCCAAGCGCGTTGGGATTGGCCGCCTTGTCGAAGCCGACGTGGCTGTCGCTGATTTGCAGGAAGGTGAGGCCGGATTGCTCCTTTGCGACCGCTTCGTCGATGAT
>JASHSY010000154.1 GCA_030040825.1 Xanthobacteraceae bacterium | reverse complement strand
GTGATCTTGGCGAGACCGCCCAAATATTGCGGCGCTGTCGTTCCGGCCGAGGTGACCGGCACATTGACCAGGTCCGACATCGTGTCGATGCGATATTGCGGCATCTGCGCGACGATCGGATAGGAGACGCCGTTCTCGGGATTAAGCCAGAAATTCGGGTGAACCTGCGCGCTGCCCGAAAGCGTGACCAAGAGGCTGTTGGCGATGTCGCGTTGCGTCAGCCCGACTTCGCCGGCCAGCGTCCGATCCACGTTCACGTTGATCTGCGGATAATTGAAGACCTGCTGAATGCGTGCATCGGCGACGCCGGGTACCGAGCGAATGCTCTTGAGAAGGGTCGTTGCGTAGGCGTAGTTGGCGGCCTGGTTGTTGCCGATCACCTGCACATCGATCGGCGCCGGCAGGCCGAAATTGAGAATCTGCGAGACGATATCGGCCGGCAGAAACGAAAACGTCACGCCTGGGAACCGCTGCGGCAACACGGTGCGCAGCTCCTTGATATAGCGCTCGGTCGGAGCGTGGTTCTCGTTGAGCGTGATCAGCGCGTCGCCGTCCTCCGGGCCGATGGTGCCGGTGTTCTGGTAAGCCATGTTGATGCCGGAAAACGGCAAGCCGATATTATCGACGATGTTGGCGACCTGATTGGGCGGAATCGTTTCGCGTACCACTTGTTCGACGAGATCGAACACGCGTGCCGTCTCTTCGATGCGAGTGCCGGGCTGGGCGCGGACATGCATCAGAATTTGGCCGGAATCGACTGTCGGGAAGAAATTCTCGCCCAGGAAAGGCCACAGCGCGAACGACAACATCACGCAGGCCAGGAAACCGACTATGAAAGTCTTCGGTGCGTTGAGCGTGAGCTTCAGCAGCGACCGATAACGTTCACGTACCCGGCCGAAGCGGTCTTCGAACGCACGCTGAAAGAGTTTGACCGGGTTTCGCGTCGGCCGCCGCGTCGAAGTTTCGTGCCCGGCGTCGTGGCCATGCAACAAATAATGGGCCATGGTCGGAACCAGAGTCCGCGACAGCAGGAACGAGCCGACGAGCGCAAAAACCACGGCTTCGGCCAGTGGTCGAAACAGGTAACCCGCGACGCCGCCGAGCTGGAACATCGGCACAAAAACGATACACAGGCAGAGCAACGTCACAAACGCGGGAATGACGATCTGCTGGGCGCCGTCCATGATCGCCGTTTCGATCTGTTTGCCCATTTCGAGATGGTAGTTGATGTTTTCGATGGTTACGGTTCCGTCATCGACCAGAATGCCGACGGCGAGCGCCAACCCGCCGAGCGTCATGACATTGATGGTCTCGCCAAACCACGCCAACAGCGTTAGCGAGAACAGGATCGCGAGGGGTATTTCGATCAGGATAACGACGGTCGAACGCCAGCTGCCGAGGAAGACCAGGATCATGATGCCGACCAGCGCGGCTGCGAGCACCGCCTCGCGCACGACGCCGACAACGGCTGCTTTAACAAAAATCGACTGATCGCCGACCGCGTGCAGGTTGAGGCTTGACGGCAGGCCTTCCTCGACCCGCGGCAGCAGCGATTTGATGCCGTCGATGATAGCGAGCGTCGAAGTCGTTCCGGCCTTGAGGATGGTCATCAGCACGGCGCGCGAGCCGTTGACGCGCACCAGGTTGGTCTGCGGCGGCGAGCCCGGGTGAACGAACGCGACGTCGCGCATATAGATGATTGTGCCGTTGATCTTTCTGACCGGCAGGTCGTTGATTTTTTCGAGCAGCGTTGGGCTGGCGTTGAGAGCGACATTCCAATCGAACTTGCCGAGCTTCTGATCGCCCGCCGGCAGCACGAGATTCTGCGCAGTAATGGTGTTGACGACGTCATCGGCCGACACGCTATGGGCCTGCATCGCCTCCTGATCGAGATCGACCTGGACCTGGAGAATCTTGCCGCCATAAGGCGAGGGGATCGCCGCGCCGGCGACAGTGGCAAGCTGTGGCCGGATGAAATTTTGCCCAAGATCGAATAATTTCGCCTGGTGCAGCGCCTTGCTGGAGAGGGCGAGCTGTAAAATCGGCACACTCGAGGCGTTGTAACTCAGCACGTAGGGCGGATTGATACCGGGCGGCAACCACTTGAGCACCGTTTGCGAGGCCGCCGTCACCTGCGCCACCGCGGCAGCGACATTGACGTTTTTTTGAAAGAAAATCTTGACCACCCCGTAGCCGTTCAACGATTGCGACTCGAGGTGTTCGATATCACCGACCTGCGAGGTGATCGTGCGCTCGTAGTAATAGATGATGCGGCCCGACATGTCGTTGGGCAAAAGCCCGTTGTAGGACCACACGACGCTGACGACCGGGATATTGATGTTGGGAAAAATGTCGATCGGCGTGCGCAGCCCGGCGAGCGTGCCGAAGATCGCAATCAGGAATGCAAATACGACAAACGTGTAGGGCCGCCGCAGGGCGATTCGAACAATCCACACGTCGCTGATCTCCGGCCAAAACGGCGACCGCCGGAATCCCCGCATGGTCGCCAAACTGAATTTTATACGAACCGGTGCTTTGTGTAACCGGCGCGGCCGCCGCAGTATTACCGTGATTTTTGAGGATATTACGTTACAATATTGTAATTCGTGTTGGGGCGAAACCGACCGGGCGGGCGTACTTTTAGGAAACATCGGTGCGCCGCGTGGCCGGTGCAGACGGTTTGCCAAAGGACGAAAGGCGCCCCATGAGCGATCCGCGTCGCTTGCCGTTGGCTGTAGTCGCGATTTTGCTGTTGCTCGCCGGATGGCCAAGTTGGGCCGAGGAAGCGCCACAGCTTTTGCCCACACGTGACGTGGATATCAGCTACGATGTGACCCGGCCGCAGCAAGCGAAAATCCGCCAGCGGGTGCGGTGGCTTGCAGCGGAGCATCTGGAGCGCGTCGACGGTCCCGATAAATCGACCACGATTTTCGACCGGAGCACACATGAAATTACTTTGCTGGTGCCGGCAAGCCGAACCTATCGCAAGCTGAACGGCGAGGCGCGGCGGCCGCCGGCGCCGGAAGCAGGCGCCGTACTCAAGCGCGGCGACGACGTTGTGGTTGCGGGATTGCATTGCACTAATTGGTCCTGGACGGGGGAAGATCTTATTGTCCACGAGGTTTGCCTCACGCCCGATGGCGTCCTGTTGCGCCTGATTATCGACGGCCAGACCATCATGCAGGCGCGCTCCGTGAGCTACGGTCCGCAACGTGCGGAGCTGTTTCAGGTGCCGCCCGACTATTCGCCTGCGCTGGCACCGGAAGGCGGTTCGGCGACGGATTGAAACGCCGCGATCAGCCGACGTTCAGTCTGGCGTCACGACGATAGAAATTTCGCGCGCTGTAGTGCCACTGACTTGGATGATAAAAGGGGAGGCGGACAGGTCGAACTTCACACTTTTGCGGATACCTTCGCAGGCCAGCGCGCCGGTGTGATCGACCGACTTCACTTCCTTGCCGTCTTGCACGACGTCGATCCACGCCGGCTCCGATAGCGCAACGCGATACGTGGCGGCCCGTGGCAGCGCCGCGTAACGCACAAACCCGGCATAGGAATCCTGCATCTTCGGCTGACGGCCCGGCGGCATCGGGAGCTTCACATCTGCAAGAGGAACAAGCGGCAGTTTCGCCCCGGCCGAAAGGGGCCGTGCCATCTCGCCACCCGAGGCTATCGGCGCTGCGGCTGCCAGCAACGCGCGCTCTTTATCAACAGACCATTTGAACTTGTCGCAGCCTACCGGCTCCTGCGCGAACGCCGTGCCGACGGTCGCTAGTAAAACAAGCATTGAAAATACTACAAAATTTCGGCTCATCGTTTTTGGCCTCCGACCAGCGCGGATTTTCCTATCCAATAGGCAGTGTTGCCCTGATGTCACACCGCACGACCGCGTGCGTTCATGTGGCCGACGATCTGTTGACAACCCCGTTATGTACAAGCAAACACGACGTTGGGCTATATCCTAAAGTATACAGCGGAAAATTCGCTTTCTAGGGCAGGGGGTTTACATGAAAAAGTTTCGGTTCACCGCCACCATTGTGGCGGCGACGGTACTGGCCGGCGCGACCTTCGCAACCGGCGCATTGGCCGATGAGCCGATGCTGACCAAGGCAGCGCCGATGGCTTATGCGCCGCCAGCGCCCGCGTCGTGCGGCAGTCTTTACGACTTCTTTTTCACGGCCTGCCCGACAACCTGGTACGGTGTCACCCTCTTCGGCACCGTGGATACGGGCGTCAGCTATCAAACACATGGCGTGCCGTTCGACCCGAATCACCCGACCGGTGGCGCTTACCTGATCGGTGCCGGTGGACCGAATGCGCCAAACCGGTCGGCCGGGTTTTTCGCTGGTGAGAACGGCTTGAGCCAATCGACGATAGGCGTCACGGTCAAGGAGCCCCTCGCACCCGGCTGGTCGTTTGTCGGCCAAGCCGAGCTTCCGTTCGAACCGTATTCGGGCCTGTTGGCCAACGCGCCGCAGGCGGAGTTCAACTCGATCGGCGTGCCAATGAACCAGCAAGCAGCACCGTTCGACTCCAGCCGCTGGGGCTGGCTGGCGGGGCAGGACTATGCCGGCGTGAGTTCGGTGAATGCAGGCACGCTGACCTTCGGTCGGCAGAACGCGCTGACACTCGACGGCAACAACGCCTATGATCCGATGGGCGGTTCATACGCTTTCTCGGTGATCGGCTATTCCGGCAAGAACGGCGGCGGCGGCGACACCGAGGACGGCCGCTGGACCACGGCGATCAAGTATCGCGTCAATCTCGGCGACGGGCGGTTTTCGGCTATGTTGCAGCCGATCGGACTATTTGGCGGCGGTGGCGGCTATAATGCCTATAATGCCAACAACGGTGCTGTCGAAATCGGTGTCGGCGGCGACATCAAGAACCGGGTGCCCGGCGTCATCTCGTGGGATTTGATCGGTGGGTACCAAAGAGACGCGGTGAATTGGTCGACGTTGTTCCCTGCCGGGCTTGGGACCACGGTCAATGGTGCAGGGTGGCCGACAGCGTTCGGCCCTGGCGGCCTCAAGGCGACGCTCTCCAACAACTTGTCCGGCATGGCGTTGCTCAAATGGAGCTTTGGCTCGTGGGGAAATACAGCACCGATCGTGGGCAAGGGACCTATTGCTCCTTCCGGACCTACCGGTATCCCGCTCACTCTCTACGCCGGCTACCAATTGATCCAGTTCTCAAATCCGAGCGAAGGGCAGACTGGCTCCTTCCAGGATGATGGCTTCACGTTCAATTTCGTCAATGCCGGGGCCACTGCACTTTCGGGTAACGGTACGACGATCGCCAACAACGCGTTCAACAGCCAGTGCGGATCGGGCGGCGGCTGCACCAACGAGATTTTCCAGGTGATGTGGACCGGCGCTAAATACGGCATCACCAGGGATCTGGATGTCATTGGGGCCTACTACCACTATATCCAGAACCAATACGTCACCACGACCGCCGCTTTTTCGTGCTCCCCCGCAGCCGCTCATGGACAATGCGCCGGCTGGCTCGACGCCTATTCGTTGGTTCTTGACTGGCGGTTCCTGCCGAAGTGGGACGCCTACATCGGCACCATGTACTCAGCGGCATATGGCGGTCTCGCCAACGGCGATATTACCCGCAACAACTTGGCGACCACGGCCGGTGTCCGCTTCCGGTTCTAAAATCTGCAAAACGCACCTGCAAAAAGCGCCGCCGGCTGAACCCGGCGGCGCTTCTCTGTTTTGCGGAGGCGACAAACGCGCCGGACTAGTGGTCCGAATTCTAACATTCGCATCCGGGTTCGGCATGCTCTCATGCGAATATTAGAATCAAAGGACCACTAGCAAATATCAGTTCCAGTGGAGCTTTCGATTGACATCCGCTTTACGCGGTTCCGGCGAGGCATCGGTTCCACTAGCGGACTAGCGGGGACGAGCGATCAACGGTCGCTTGCACCCTTTTGCAAAACCGCCCATTCTCCGCGATGGGGGAACACCATCCGCAGGTGATAAAGAGGCGTGCTGCGTCAGCGCCCGCTGATGGCACCATAAAGCTAAGCCGTCATCGCTTCCGTGAGTGGAGTGCACCCGTCCGTGCCGGTGTCAGCCAAGCTTTTGCGGCTCCGCGATAGCCGCCGCCGAATCCGGGGCGCGAGGATGAGTCGTTTCCTCGCCATCGGGGCCGTCGCGTCCAGCTTGGCCGCTTGTTCCGTAGGGCCGAATTACCAGACGCCCGAGCCGCCGATGCCGGCGAGCTTCATCGCCGCGGCATCGTCCAAAGTTGCGTCAAGCCGCGCCGCTTCCAGCACCAAATGGTGGCGCACATTGCATGATCGCGAACTCGATTCGCTGATCGAGCGCGCGATCGCCGGCAGCCCGACGCTGGAAATCGCGCTGAACCGCATCCAGCAAGCGCGTGCCGAGGAAGCCGTCGTGATTGGCGCCGCGCTTCCCGCATCCGAAGCCAGTGAAGGCGGTGCGTTGGGTACCGGCAGCGATCTGGCGCGCTCGCGCGTGTCGCAGCCGCTGGTCTCTGCCGAGAACGGCGTGGGCTTTACACGCGTCTCCAATATCGTCGGCTTTGACGCCGGCTGGGAGATCGACATCTTCGGCAAATTCCGGCGCGCTATCGAAGCGGCACAATACGATGTCGACGCCGCCATCGCCGCCCGCAACATGGTGCTGATCTCGCTGGTCGCCGACGTCACGCGCGCCTACCTCGACCTGCGCGCGCTGCAAATGCAACTCGCGGTGCTGCGCAAGAATATCGAGGTGGCGCGAAAATACGTCGACTTCGTTCAGGAGCGCTACAACCGCGGCATTACCAACGAACTCGACGTCACGCTGGCGCAGCGCGAGCGGGCGCAATTGCAAGCGCAGGTCGCGCCGCTGATCGCGCGCATCGATGCCGCGCGCTACGTGATCGCGGTGCTGCTTGGAGAATTTCCGGAGAGTCTCGGTCGCGAGCTTGCGCGGCCCGGCATCCTGCCGGCGCTGCCGGCGCGGATCCGGTCCGGCCTGCCGATCGATCTATTGCGCCGGCGCCCCGACATCGTCGAAGCCGAGCGGCAATTGGCCGGCGCCACCGCGTTGATCGGTGTCGCGACTGCGGACCTATTTCCGCACGTCGTGCTGATTGGCTCCTTCGGATGGCAACAGGGCATCGGCCAAACCGCCGCAGCAATCAACCCGATCTGGTCGGCCGGCCCGGCTGCCGCTTTACCGTTGCTGGATTTCGGCCGACTCGACGCCATCGTCGAGAAAGCCGACTTCCGCAGCCGCGAGCTTTTGTTCAACTACAAACAAACCGTGCTCAACGCAGTGCGCGAAGTGGATACTGCGGTCGATGCTTACACCGCACAGCAAAATCGTCTTCGTCACCTTGCCGATGCGTTGACGGCTGCGCAGCGCGCGGTGACGCTCGCGACCGAACGGTTCGATCGCGGCTTGACCGATTCGCTTAATGTCATCGATGCGCAACGCCAGGAATTTGAGATCGAGCAGCAATACGTCTCGGCGCAGGAAAGCGCGGCAGCGGAGCTCGTGACACTTTACAAATCGCTCGGCAGCGGCTGGGAAGATTATCAGGTGTTTCCGCCGATTCCGCCGCCGTTGCCGGCAATCGCTGCGGCATTCAAGAGCTTGGTCGCGACGAATCCGGCTCCCTAAAACGGAGCTTTGTCACACCACGCCTGTGGATTTTTCCCGGCGAAAAGGACTTCCACCGAGAAGCGCTGTATTGCGGCGACTCTAACGGTGCAGAACTTTCGGCGCGTGGAATCCGGTCCCACCGGCTGTTAACGCGAGTTTTTGTTGCACAAAATCTGCATGTTTTCTGTGTTTCCTTGTTGCAAAGAACCTCGATCGAGGGCCGTTATATTTCGGAGAATCTAACGTTGTATTTTTGCCACCGGTGATCCGGAATCCGTTGTCACAATGTGGCTAATGCTTGATTGCGGAACCGAATGTCACTCAACTGTCATTCGGGGAAATTACCACGAGTTGGACTTCGAATTTTTCGGCGTTCAATCGTGACAGAGGAGGGGGCGAGATGGTGGTCAATCGAAGAGTGGGCAAAGTCAAAAACTTTAGTTTGGCCACCGCCGTGGCTGCTGCGGTAGCACTGGCCGGCGCGACCTATGCGACGAGTGCATTGGCCGATGAGCCGATGCTGACTAAGGCGGCACCAATGGCTTACGCACCGCCGCCACCCGCCGCGTGCGGCAGCGTCTACGACTTCTTCTTCACCGCCTGTCCGCTGAGTTGGTATGGAGTCACCGTCTACGGCACCGTCGACATGGGCGGCAGCTACATGACCCATGGCGCGCCGTTCGACCGGAACTTCCCGACCGGCGTTCCTTATTTGATCGGAGGTGGCGGCACGAATGCGACGGGCCGGCTGAGCGGGTTTTTTCCGGGTCCTAACGGACTGAGCCAATCGAACGTCGGCGTCAAGATTATGGAGCCGATTGCTCCGGGCGGTTGGTCATTTGTCGGACAGTTCGAGCTTGCGTTCGACCCGTATTCACTGCTGCTCGCCAACGCTCCGCAAGCGTTGCAGAACGGCATTGGCGTGGCTGAGAATCAACAATTGTCGCCGATCGACTCCAGCCGGTGGGGTTGGCTGAACACCAATCAATATGTCGGGGTTAGCAACCCGCTTGCCGGCTCGCTGACCTTCGGCCGACAAAACGCCCTGGAAACGGACGGCGTCGGTGCCTACGATCCGATGGGTGGTTCGTACGCCTTCTCGCCGATCGGCTTCTCCGGCAAGGCCGCCGGCGCTGGCGACACCGAGGACGCCCGTTGGACCACAGCCATCAAATATCGCGTCAATATCGGCGACGGCCGGTTTTCCGCCATGCTGCAGCCCCTCGGGCTATTCGGTCCCAGTGGCAGTTGTGGTGGCTGCGGTTTAGGAGCCTATAACCCAAATAACGGCGCCGTTTCACTCGGCGTCGGCGGTGATATCAAGCATTCGGTGCCCGGTGTGATCTCGTGGGATCTCATCGGCAGCTTCGAAAGAGATGCGGTGAATATTGGAACTGCGTTTGTCGGCACAGGAGGCAACAACGCGGCGGGATGGCCAACTACGTTTGGTGGTCCACTCGTTCCCGTCGCCGGCGGGTTTGACGGCAGCGGCCTCAAGGCGACTGTTTCCAATCAGTTGGCGGGCATGGCGCTCCTCAAATGGAGCTTCGGTTCGTGGGGAAACACCTCAGCGCCGATCGTAGGTAAAGGACCTGTCGCTCCGTCCGGACCAACGGGAATCCCGCTTACCCTCTACGCCGGTTACGAATTGATCCAGTTCTCCAACCCGAGCGATCCGCAGACTGGCTCCTTCATGGATGATGGCTTCACGTTCAACTTCGTCAACAATGGCGCAACTTTGCTTTCGGGTAATGGCACGACGATCTCCAACAACGCCTTCAATAGCCTTTGCAAAGCGGGCTTTACTTGCAGCAACGAGATTTTCCAGATCATGTGGACGGGTGCCAAATATGGCATCACCAAAGATCTGGATATCATCGGCGCCTACTATCACTACATCCAGAACCAGTACATCAGCGGCGGGTGCTCAAACATAGCCGCCCTCGGGCAATGCGCCGGCTGGCTAGACGTGTATTCGATGGTTCTGGACTGGCGGTTCCTGCCGAAGTGGGACGCCTACCTCGGCACCATGTATTCGGCGGAGTTTGGTGGCATCGCCAACGGCAGTATTGCCCGCAACAATCTTGCGACAACGGCCGGTGTCCGCTTCCGGTTCTAAAAGACCGCAAGCCTGAACTTTAGAAGCGCTGCCGGCCAACCCGGCAGCGCTTTCGTTTGTGCGGGCGCATGCACAATTTGAGTCTCCCTAAGCGTCGCCTCCCTGAGCCATATTTGCAACACCCGCCGCAAAAAACGGTCGATCGTGAAAAAACTAGTATTTGTAATAGTTTAACATGTTCACTCCGTTTCGATCTTGCGTCGACCGAAAGTGCCCGCGGGTATATCATTGGAGTGGGCGAGGTATGCGGATTCGGCGGAGCAAAATGTCCGGCGATGGACTTGGGCGTTTGAACCTCCGGCCGCAGAAGAGGTTAAGGCCGGTGCTGGTCAATCGTGCTTGCACGTTGCTCATGGTGACCTGCGTGGGCGCTTGCTTTGCGCAAGCCGCGTCCGCGTTCGATCAGAATTCGTTCACGGCCGCACCGACGCAACAGAAGCAGCCCGATTGGGCCGGCTTTTATCTGCGCTCGAATTCCGGCGCCGGGTCCGATGCCATTCCATGGACGACGGTCCCGACGAGCGGATTTGCCGCGTCCAATACGACGCCGACCAACGAAAAGTTCGGCTACAATTTTCAGACCAAAAACTTCGTGTTCGGCCTCGAAGGCTCGCTGGCGGCGGCCAATTTCGATGGCCGCTTCACCGCGCCGTACGCGCCCGGGCTCGCCGCCGGCGGCTGGTCGCCGAACATGAATTGGCTCGGCACCGTGACCGGCAAGTTCGGTTATTCGTTCGGGCAGTGGTTGCCTTACGTCAAGGGCGGCTTCGCGTCGGCCGGAGTCGGTTCGCCGCTGCAAGGCGCCGCCCAACTCGGTGCGTTCTCGCCGAGCTCCCAGGGCGGCCAGCTCAATGGCTGGACCGCCGGCGCGGGCTTTGAATATCAAATCACGCCGAAGCTGTCATTGGGGTTGGAATATCTTTATACTGACTTCGGCAACGGGGCAGCCAACAATGGTGGAGCGCCGATTACCGGCGCGCCGGAAGTGTATTCCACCGCGGTGAAGAGCCAGAGCCTGCTCGGCCGGCTGAATTACAAGGCGGGTTGGTAAGCCGCCTCGTCATTGCGGGCCAATGAGTCTAGCTGAAATCGCCGGCCCGATGACAGGCTCCGCGAAGCAATCTTGGTTTACTGCGCTGGGCGCTGGATCGTTTCGTCGTGGAGCGCGCGACCGGATCTGAACCGGCGGCTCCTCGCCACGACGACGATGGGCGTTCAACGTGATTGCGCAGCGGGCACTGTGCGCGCGGATTCGCATTTCGCTACGAAACGCACGATCTGCCGTACCAGTTCGCCCTCGAGCAACGGCGCATGCCCCTGGTCGGCGACTTCAATGAAATCCATCCTGCCGCCGCGGCGTTCGCGCATGGCGTCTACCGTCGCGGTACTCAAGATATCCGAATTTCCACCGCGAACGACCAGCAGCGGTACGTTGTGGAGTGCATCGAATTCGTGCCATAGCGCCGCCAATGGGCGCTCGACATCGATACCGGAGAGTGCGTTAGCGATGCCGATGTCGAAGGCCGGCTTGAGCTTACCGTGTTTGGGGTGCCAGGTCCGTTTAGAAGCTCCCAGCCATTGCTCGGCCGTCAATTTGGGAAATTGCGCGCTCAGCAGCTGGCGCAGAACCTCAGCGCCTTCTTCGTAAGTGCGGGGATGAGGTAGCTTGCCGAGATAGCCCTTGATGCGGGCAAAGCCCTTGGCTTCGGTTACCGGACCGACATCGTGCATTACGGCGCCTGCTATGGCAGTCGGGTACATTGTCGCCATCATCATGACGAGAACGCCGCCGCGCGAACTGCCGATGAAGACGGCGGGACCCATCCCGAACCCAATCACGACGCTGATGATGTCGCCGAGCTCGACCATGCAATTATAGTTTGAATGGTCGACGTCATGGTCTGAATGGCCACGGCCGCGCGAATCGATGGCGATGACGTGACGTTCCGGCGGACCGGCGGCAAGCGCCGGCGCGAGTTCGTCGAAATCGGCGGCAGTGCGAGCAAGACCGGGAAGGCAGACCACTGGAATGCCCGGGGATGTGCGCGAGCCATACTCGCGCACATGCAAGCGGAGGCCATCGGGCGCGGTGACGAACAAGCTCTTGCCCGGCGGACTCATTCCGCCATGCGCGTTCGGCTTCAGACGCGGGGAGCCCTTGTTCATTGCCGCTTCTTGCCGCCTGGGTCACCGAGAAGTCACGAAATTGACATTAACGGGCGGTCGGGCAGGAGGGCAATCGAGAAATGCCGCGTCGGGACCTTCAGCCGCCGCGATGCAAATCGGCTTCGATCAAAAGCCGCGGGTTGCCAAGCCGGGCGCGATAGACCTGCATATTCTCGATCACGCGTTGGACGTAATGGCGCGTCTCCGAGATCGGTATGCGTTCGATCCAGTCGATCGGATCGACCTTCGGATCGCGCGGATCGCCATATGATGCGATCCATTCGCGCGCCCGGCGCGGCCCGGCATTGTAGGCGACGAAAGCAAGAATATAGGAGCCGCGCCAGGTAGCGAGGTCGTTGCCGATCTCGGCGGTTCCCAGTTGCGCATTGTAGGCGACGTCCGCCATCAACCGCCGCCGGTCAAACGAGACTTTGAAGCGCTTGGCGGTGTCCCGGCCGGCGGCCGGCGTGACTTGCATCAGACCGATGGCGTTGGCGCTGGACACCACTTTCGGATTGAAGGCGCTTTCCTGCCGGATGATCGAATAGACCACGCAGCGCTCCACCTCGGGCCCGATCTGCTGATAGTTCGGCACGCCGAAATCCGGAAATGCGTAGCGTTCCATTGGCAGGCCATGCCCGAGTGCCGGCTTGCCGATCAACAGCGTGGCGCGCGCATCGTTATGGCGTGTGGCAATTTCGGCGACAGTGGTCAGCGCGGCAAGGTCGGTCGCCTTGTCGCCGATCTCGGCGGCGAATACTGCGGCAAGGTCGCGCTCGTCGACCGCGTAGAGAATTTCCAGGGCGCGCGGGATTTCGAGATGCCGGTGCTCTGCAGTCGGCTCCGGCAGGGTGCGCAGGGTGACCGCCTCGATGCCGAGCCGCGCGCGCGCCAGTTGACCATAGTAGGCGGTCGGATAGCGGGCGGCGCTTTCATAGTGCGCCCGCGCGTCGCCCATATGGCCGAGCGCTTCGGCGGCGCGGCCCTGCCAGTAGTCGGCGCGTGCCAGCGTGATCGGATTGCTCGCACCGTCGCCGACGTGGGCGAAGTGAGCCAGCGCCACTCCCGGTTGGCGCAGGAAGCGCAGCGCAATCCAGCCGGCGGTGAATTGTTGTTCGGCGTGATAGTTTTCGTTGAGCGGAGGGGCCGCAGTGCTGGCGACTTCGTACGCGAGTTTGGCGTCACCGACATCGAGAAGCTTGCGCGCGAGCAAGCGGCGTTCGACCCACCATTGGTCGACATCGCCCAGCCGTTCCGGTTCGCGCGGCGCACCGAGCATCCAGCGCGCGGCCTCGATAATTTTATCGTTGCGCCGAAGCCATTGGATGCGGCTGAGCATATAGCCGGCGTCGTGCTGGCCGGCAGCCGGGACCGCATCGAGTAGCGCTTTCGCCTTGCTTGATTTGTTGATCACCGAAGCGCGCGCTTTGGCGATCTCCATCTCGATTCCACCGAGCTGTCGCGCGGCGCGCAGGCCGGCGTCGTCGTCCTCGGCGTCGAAGCGTGCGTCCATGCGCGCCTTATCGTCGGCGGCACTGATCAGGCCGGCAAAGGCCGCGCGGGCCTGTGCTTCCGCATCGCCGGAAAAGCTGTCTTTGCGCCAAGCTTCGCGTACCAGCGCCTGTGCACCCGCGCGGTCGCCCTCGGCGAGAAGAGCGCGGGCCAGCGCAAATCGTCCTTTGGCCGTGTGCGGGGTGTCATTGCGGAAGAATTCGATGACCGTGGGCGGCGCCGTCTGTTGCTGCCAGAGCGCAGCCTCCGCGCGCCGGCGCAAGAACGAAATGCCCGGCCAGCTTGGATTGGCGTTGATGAAGGCCGCATAACGCGGAAAATCGAGTTCGGCACTGTCGCTACGCAGGATCACCCATTCGACCAACTTGCGCGCGGTCGGATCGGCAATGTTGCCTGCGATCGAGGTCGCCTCGTCGAGCCGGCCTTTGCGCACGAGATCGATGGCCTGCTTGACCGCGGAGATATCGAGCGGCGAGGTGGTCGCGCTCGCCGCCATCGCAAGCTGCGGGGCGTGTCGCGCCGGTGCGGCGGCGAATGCCGGTGGCGGACTACCGGAGCGCGTGAGCCGGGGCGGCTGAATCGAGGAGGTCGAAAAAACCTCAGCCGATGATGGCGCAAGCGGTATCGGCGCGTTTGCCATCTGGACGGGAGCGTGCGCGGCGGACCTTACCAACCGGTCCGATTTGAGTGCGGGACGTGGCCGCGGCAATGGTATCGCATGCGGCGCCGCCGCCGCGATCGCCTCGCCGGTCAGCACGACAGCTGCAAATACGACGACAAACCGAAGAGCTATCAACGGCACGGACCTTTCTGGCGGAACGCCTCCCGTCTCTCGCACTCGCCGGCGATGCCGGAGTTTTCTTCGGTCGGCAAGATTGAGGAATCGCTAATGGGGCGGCGATCGGCCATGGCATTCGGCGGGTTTCGGGGCAAAAGCGGGGCACGCCACCTGTCCGTAGATGGAATCGCGGCCCAGTTTAGCGTCGAGGACGTGGGCTTCCTACCTCTGCGGCCACAATAG
>JASHSY010000153.1 GCA_030040825.1 Xanthobacteraceae bacterium | reverse complement strand
ATTATGCCTTGTGAAGCGGGGCTTATAGGGGTGTCGAAGCACCCCGTCAACGTCATCGCGGCCGCGTCATGTCGCAGCGACGTTCAGCCGATTAGCTTGGCGCTGATCGCTTCGTAGCCGGCGGTGACGGTATCGCGATCGGACGCCGGAAAAGCGGTGAGCGGCGGTCTAAGCGGCCCTAGCGGCCGTCGTCATGGATGTGGGCGGGGAAAGCTTTCACACCCGGCTACCCTGGGCGGCGCATCGAGGAAATTATCTGGCTTACGGGAGCGCATATTGCCATTCCGGCGCCCATGCATCACTTTCGTGGTGCGTCTGCGGTCCCGTGCACAATCGTTGTACAGAAAAGCCTGGGCATGCGGCGCAGATGTGCGTTAGGGGCGTAGTGTGGCGTCTGGGGCTGTTCGGGGTGCGGCCGTCCGCCGTTCGCGGACGCGCGTGGAGGTTCGTGGTCCGGCCGGGGGGTTAGCACCCGGAGGCGATGGTCGTTCGCTGCCATCGGCGCAGGCGAACGCCTTTCCGGAACTTGATTGCGTCCGCACGCTGCTCCCCCGGCATGTCATCGCCGCCGCTGAAGGGCGCGCCCGCGCCATTGGGCTTGGCGCCGACCAGGTCCTGATTTACGCCGACGCCATCACCGAAGAAGCTTACGTCACCGCGCTCGCCGCGTCGCTTGGCGCGCCCTACGACCCGCTTGATCGCCTAGCGCGGGCCGATTGCCCGCTCGACGACGATCAACTTATCCAGGCCGCCAATACCGGATTGCTCCCGGTGCGCGAGGGAAGCAGAACGGTCTACGTGATTGCGCCCCGTTGTCTGGCGGCGCGCCGGCTTGCCGCCATTCGGCGATCCCGGCCCGAGGCGGTACAATCCATTCGGCTTACGTCGTCGGCCTGTCTGTTGCGGTTCGTCACCCGCCACGGTCAGCGTGCGCTGGGAAAACAGGCGGCTTACGGGCTGCGGCAATCCCGGCCGCTTTTCTCCAATGCGCCGCGCCCGCATCGCTTGGCGCGCATCATCGCTTTCTTGGTGACGCTGTTCGCGGTGATGTTCGTCGCCGATCTTCCGGACGCTCCGCTGGAAGCGATCGGCGCTTTATTGTGTGCGGTGTTTCTCTCGGCAGCCGCGTTGCGGCTTCTTTGCGTGGCATTTGCGAGTCCGCCGCCCCGCCGTCGGTTGCGCCGCGGCGATAACGAATTGCCGATCTACACCATCATCTGCGCGCTTTATCGGGAAGCGAATGTTGTCGACGGCCTGGTCGCCGCCATCCTGGCGCTCGATTACCCGCGCGAGAAACTCGACGTAAAACTCGTGCTGGAAGCGGACGACCACGCGACCAGAGAAGCGGTGGCAAGATTACAGCTGGGACCGCCGTTCGAGGTCATTACCGCGCCACCGATCGGGCCCCGCACCAAACCGAAGGCACTCAATGTTGCGCTTCCTCTCGCCCGTGGATCGTTCACCGTCATCTACGACGCCGAAGATGTGCCGGAGCCCGATCAGCTCCGGCGCGCTTTCGATGTGTTCGCCGCGGCCGACCGGCGACTCGCCTGCGTGCAGGCAGCGCTCACCATCGACAACACCACCGACTCCTGCCTCGCGCGCATGTTCACCGCGGCGTATGCCGGCCAGTTCGATGCCTTCCTTCCGGGGCTTGCCGCGTTGCATCTGCCGCTGCCGCTCGGCGGCTCCTCCAATCATTTCCGCACCGCTGTGCTGCGCCAGATCGGTGGTTGGGACCCCTACAATGTTACCGAGGATGCCGATGTTGGTATCCGCCTGCATCGGCTCGGCTATCGCTCGTCGGTCCTTTCATCCGCAACTTATGAGGAAGCGCCCGCACAGTTCGGTCCATGGCTGCGGCAACGCACCCGATGGTACAAGGGATGGATGCAAACGTGGCTTGTGCATATGCGCAAGCCCTGGCGGCTCCTCCGCGACCTTCGTCCTGCCGGTGCGGTAGCGTTTCAACTGCTGTTGGCCTGCAACGTGGTCGCTGCGCTCATCCACCCGCTGTTCATGGCGGGTCTGGCCTATTCGCTGCTGGCAGCGCCGCCGCTGCAGGCGATTGGTTCGATGCATGCCGCGCCGGTATTCGGCGCCACGTTGCTCGCCGGGTATGCGTCTACCGTCGCGCTCGACCTGATCGGTTTGATGCGGCGCAACCACCTTGTCCGCCACGCCTGGATCTTGGTTCTGACGCCGGTGTATTGGTTTCTGTTGTCGCTCGCCGCCTGGCGGGCGCTGGTGCAGCTTCTTTATGCTCCGCAGCGCTGGGAAAAGACCGAGCACGGACTGGCGCGCAGTTCGCGGCGGGCGGCGATCAGCCGAGAAAGGTCGCGCCCGCCAGCTTTTCCCCCCGCGCGACACCGCATAAAATCAAAATTTGAAACTAAATCCTTGCCGCTTGGCGGCAATCAGCGGGGTGGGGGTCATGTCGGTCAGTAGCGGGTTGGTAACGGCATTGCGCGCGGCGGCCTTGGGCTATGCCTTGATCGGTTCGGTGACGGCGGTGTCGGCGCAAACGCCGCCGCCCGCTGACAGCCGATTGAAATCCATTGTCGCCACGAAGGTCGTGCGCATTGCCTACCGCGCCGACGACCGGCCGTTTGCTTTCGTCAACGATGCCAAAGAACCGCTCGGCTATACGATCGATCTGTGCAAGCAAGTCACCGCTTCGATTGCGCAGCAATACCACATCCCGGACCTCAAAATCGAATGGGTGCCGGTGACCGTCGAGACCCGGTTTTCCGCCGTTGCCGGCAACAAGGCCGACATGGAATGCGGCTCCTCGACCGTCACGCTCGGCCGCATGCGCGAGGTCGATTTTTCCATTCTGGTATTTGTCGAATCGACCGGCGTCCTGGTGACGCGACAATCGAACGTCCATAGCTTCGCTGACTTGGCCGGCAAGAAGCTCGCGGTGGTCGGCGGCACGAGCAACGAACGCGCCGTCACCAATCTGATGCGCACGTTCAACCTCAACATCACGCTGGTCACAGTTAAGGATCGCGACGAAGCGGTGGAGGCGCTCGAAAGCGGCAAGGCCGACGGTTTCGCCAGCGACAAACTCTTGCTGGCCGGCGCCAAAATCAAGCATCCGGAAGATTTGGTCATGCTGCCGGACGATCTGTCGATCGAACAGACGGCGATTGTGTTGCCGCGCGGCGATTGGGCATTTCGACTGGCGGTGAATACCGGTCTCGCCCAGATTTTCCGCAGTGGCCGGATGAAGGAAGTCTTCGAGCGCTGGTTCTTCGGCGCCAACCCCGGCGTTCTCCTGCAGGCGGTCTTTGCTCTCGGAAGGATCGCCGACTGACCGCAACTACGCGGCGGCTTATAGATAGCGTCGCAGCTGATCGGCGGCGGCTTGCGGCGTCTGTTTGAGATTGAACGGTGCGACGAAGCGGCCGTTCTTGTCCATCAGATAGACGATGGCGGTGTGGTCCATGGTGTAGTCGCCGTCCTTCAACGGAACTTTCTTGGCGTAGACCCGATAAGCCTTGAGCGCTGCGTTGACGGCAGCGGGGTCGCCAGTAAGCCCGCGCAAGTGCGGGTCGAAATTCGACAAATAGTCCTTCATCACCGCAGGCGTATCGCGCTCCGGATCAACGGTGATGAAAACCGCGCCGGCCCGGTCGGCATCCGGGCCGAGCTTCTTGATCACTTCGGAAAGCTCGAACAAGGTCGTCGGACAAATGTCGGGACAGTGGGTGTAGCCGAAAAATACCAAATACGGCCGGCCTTTCATGTCGCGATCGGTGAACGGCTTGCCGTTCTGGTCTTCGAGCTGAAATGGCCCGCCGACGGAGGCGACTGCCGGGCCGATCGGAGAAGCCGAACGTCCGGCGAAATGCACGACCACGGCAAAGACCAGCACCAGGCCAAGGAGGAATGCGCCGACGAGCGGCAGTACGCGGGAAGCCGGTAGTCGCACGTTCAAGACACTCCTCCGTCAGCCGAAGCACGCAACGAAGCCGGCGCGAATGGTTTCGAAGAATACTGCCGTGCCAAAATGGGCCCACAGCCACAATGTGCCGGCAAGCGCCAATATAGCCGCCGCTCCGGCTGCGAAGAGCGGCCGCGACAATAAGGGTGGTGCGACAGTCCCGCGCATCGGTTGCCTCCGGCCGTAAATAGGCTGGAATGCGGCAGCCGACAACCGGCGCGGTTTAACGTCCGCTTAGCGGCAGATACCGCTTACCGGCAGATACTATAGAGCGAGGCGAGTTCGTTGCCGCGCATCGTCATGATCTGTGGCCTAAGTCCGCCATGCCGCACAATCCAGGCGCGGATTTGCGGCGGATAGAGGCGCATCACCAGCCGGGTGCCGGCACGCGTCGGCACCAGCGAGCGGCTGGTGTCGTCGAAATAAGAAGCTGCGTGAAAGCCGAGCACGGCGCGCCGCGTCACGCATACATGGTCGCGCGGGATGAAGGCGGTGAATAACGTGCAGGCCGACAGACAAGGTCCGTCGATGACAAGCCGCTCGCCGGCGGCACGCATTTCGCGGAACTTTTGCACATAGGAGCTGATCTCGCCGCCTGGATCGTTGGTGACGCGCACGTCTGCGAACGCCACAGTTGCGGCGAGGGCCGACGCCAGCGCGCCGGCCAAGAGGGCCTGCCATTTCATGTTGAAGTCCTTTCCCCGTACCGCGGCGACCATCCTCCGCCAATGTGGCGAGAGTTCGAAAGCCGACGATTTAATCCCCGCTTTGAGCCGTTTTTTTCTAACGGAACTTTTGCGGCAGGGCGCGCCGCTTCGCCTGCAAAGTTCCACGATGTTATAGTGGCAACGCCTGACAGGCTGACAAAAATGCCGGAAACGGTCGGTTTATATCATGGATACGTCGGTTACTGGAAAGTCCAACGTCCGCGATTTTTCTACCGCCTATTTTCTGCTCGAAGGCCTCAAGGAAATCGGCATCGACTATCTGTTCTGTAATTTCGGTACCGATCACGCGCCAATCATCGAGGAGATGGCGCATCGGCGCAAACGCGG
>JASHSY010000152.1 GCA_030040825.1 Xanthobacteraceae bacterium | reverse complement strand
GAGCCGACACGCGAACTTGCGGCGCAAGTGGAGGAAAGCTTCGCCAAGTACGGCGCCAATCATAAGCTCAACGTCGCACTGATCATCGGCGGCGTTTCGTTCGACGATCAAGATAGCAAGCTGATGCGCGGCGTCGATGTCTTGATTGCAACACCTGGCCGGCTGCTCGACCATTTCGAGCGCGGCCGGCTTCTGCTTACCGGCGTCGAACTTCTGGTCATTGACGAAGCCGACCGCATGCTCGATATGGGCTTCATTCCCGACATCGAGCGAATCTGCAAGCTGGTGCCGTTCACCCGCCAAACCCTGTTCTTCACCGCGACCATGCCGCCGGAAATCCGGCGCATCACTGAACAGTTTCTCAGTAATCCGGTGCGCGTCGAAGTCGCGCGGCCGGCGACCACGGTTGCCACCACCACGCAGCTCCTCGCCAAATCCGGGCGCGAGGCGCATGACAAACGCGATACCTTGCGCCGGCTGATCCGTTCGGCCGATGGATTGAAGAACGCCATCGTGTTCTGCAATCGCAAGCGCGACGTCGCCACTTTACACCGCTCGCTGGTTCGCCACGGCTTCTCGGTGCAGGCGTTGCACGGCGACATGGACCAGCCCGCGCGCATGGCGGCACTGGAACAGTTTCGTAAAGGCGACGTAACGCTGCTGGTCGCCTCCGATGTGGCGGCACGCGGCCTCGACATTCCCGATGTCAGTCACGTCTACAATTTCGACGTGCCGTTTCATCCCGATGACTACGTGCATCGGATCGGGCGCACCGGTCGCGCTGGTCGCGCCGGCACTGCCATCACCATCGTGGCGGGAGGCGACGACACGAAAGCGGTTGCCGCGATCGAAAAACTGATCGGCCAGCCCATTGCGTGGATGAATGGGCCGCCGCCCGAAGCGGCCGCGGCGCCGCACCCGAGCGCGGTGGCGCAACGTGGGCGGCCGCGGCATGGACGCAAACCGCATCGCCCCGCCGCGGGCGCCTCAATCGCGCATATTCCACAACGTCCGCCGCAACCGCCTAAGGCGCGTAACGACGACGGCGACACCTCACATCTTCCGGCGTTCCTGCTCCGCCCGGTGCCATTGAAGGCGTGAACCGTCCACTATTTTCCGCCGACCCTCTCCAGACTCGGCGCTCATCTGCGCGTGCATCAGCCGTTTACCGGTCCTTCACGGCTTTCTCTTAAGTTTTGAACAATTATGGTGGCGGTCCCGCCACCAAAATTTTATAATTTTCCGAAGTGCGAATTGGAGAGGAAGATTATGGCTGCGCCCCGCGACGAGCACGAACGCACCATAGCCTTCGCAGAACTTGCTCTTCAACAAATCCGCGCGCTGCACCAGCCGGCTTCGCCTCGAAATTTTGAAATCTGGTACCAATACGCGACCGGCTACAGCCCCGATCTCAATCACGCCATCAACCAAACGCTGGCGAAAAGCGGTTCACTCAGCGAAACCGACATCGACCGGATTTACGCAACCTATTTCTCGCCCAACCGCGCGAACGACCGTCTCGACTCGGTCGGCTCGCGCATGATGGCCGAGATCAAGCAGGTGCTCGACATGATCGACACCGCCGCCGGATCGGCGACCACCTATTCGGCTAGTCTTGCCGACGCCAGCGAGAAGTTGCAGGGCGCCAACGACGGCGCCGCCTTCCGGGCAGTGATCGAACGGCTGATCGTCGGCGCCAAAGAGGTGGAAACCAACAATAAGAAGCTCGAGGCGCGACTGTCGGCTTCGCGCCAGGAAATTGAACAACTGCAACAAAACCTCGAAGTGGTGCGGACCGAGAGCCTGACCGACCCGTTGACGACGCTAGCCAATCGAAAGTTCTTCGATTTCGAGCTGGCCAAAGCCATCGCCGAAGGTCAGGCAGGCGGCGAGCCGCTATCGCTGTTGATGTGCGACATCGATCACTTCAAGTCGTTCAACGACAAATTCGGCCACGTCACCGGCGACCAGGTGCTCCGCCTGGTCGCCATCGCGGTCAAGCAGAACGTCAAGGGTCAGGACATTGCGGCGCGTTATGGCGGCGAGGAATTTGCAATCGCGCTGCCAAAAACGGCGTTGCATTCGGCAACCACGGTCGCCGATCACATCCGACGCGGGGTGGTGGCCAAGGAATTGATGAAGCGCTCGACTGGCGAGAAGCTCGGCCACATCACCATTTCCATCGACGTGGCGCTGCTACGAACCGATGACACCGCGCACTCACTGATCGAGCGTGCTGACGCCTGCCTCTACGCAGCCAAGCGACACGGCCGCAACCGGATCGTCTGCGAATCCGATCCCGAGGCCGGCATCGCGCCGACGGCCGCGGCGAAGGTAGCGTAGCGACGCCAACTCTCGTTCATCGCCAGCAGAGACGCGACCAAGCAATCGGATTGCGTCGCGTGCGCTCGCAATGACGCCGCCTATTGCGCCACCCTTTGGATGGTGGCCATCAGCGTCTGTTTTGGGTGCGCCTTGCAATATTGGCTGACGCGTTTGGCATTAGCCTTGTAGCGGTTGAGATCCAGGATTTCTCTGTTTCTTGCCGCATTCCAGTAGCCGCTCATCCAGGCGCCAATCGCTTCTGATTTGTCGAACGAATAATTGATGAATTCGCGACAGGTGATCTCGGTCATCTCGACCTTCACCACAGCCCTGTTTGGATCGCCCCGGAAGCCAGGCGTACTGGCGGCACGCGCCAGGCCGGTCATGACGAATTCTCCGCGATTTGTGGCGCACCACGATCTGAGGTTCGCCACATTACGCTGCTGGGCGACGAGGTCGATCCAGGTGTAGCCGGTCTTCTGATTGAAGTAACCGCCGACCCACGCCCCGAAGACGTTGGATTGTTCGTCATTCATGGCGAGATAGTCGGCACAGGTTACGCGCGACATATTGATCAAGACCTGGGCTCGCGCCGGCGATGACGGAGCTATTGCCAACAGCATCGTCTGCAAAAAGACCAAAGTAACGACCAGCTTGCCCATGTCCGGCATCCTTTGATTTGAAACGTTCGGCGCGTTTGCCCAAACGACGCGCAGCCAACCCCGTGCAAAAGCAGTTTATCTGCCACGCGATTGACTTAAAAGGGGGAAAAACAACGACACGTTGGCAGTGGCGCTCGGTTTTGGTCGGTCGCCGTCACCGATCGGCGCGATAATGCGCCGGCCCCATCGCTGGCCGTCGAATATCGCGCACCTAGACGTTGTGGCGGGTAACGCGGCGGAGTCAGTGCGCCTCGGCCTGGCTCGGAGCCGCCGGCTCGATCTGGACCGATTCACCGCAGCCGCAAGCTGCGGTCTGGTTCGGATTGTTGAACACAAACTGCGCCGAGAGCTTGTCGACTTTGTAGTCCATCTCGGTGCCAAGCAGGAACAGCACGGCCTTGGGATCGATCAGGATGCGTACGCCGCGTTCCTCGATCACCTCGTCGAGCGGATTGATGGTCTCGGCATATTCCATAAAGTAGCTCATGCCGGCGCAACCGCCGTTTTTAACGCCGACGCGGACCGCCGCGATCGGACGGTCGGCTTTTGCCATCACCGACTTGATGCGTTCGGCAGCGGCGTCGGTAAGCCGCATCACTTGGGGTCTCGGCCGGGCTGTGGCCATGGCATCATCTCCTCGAACCGGCTTCCGACCGATAGTAACTCGAGAATCTTAAACAGCTTCACCGCCAGGTTATGTAGTGCGAGGCGGCGCAGCGCACAATGGATCGTTTCGTCACCACATATCGAGCACGGTGCGGGCTTCGTCCGACATCCGGCTTGGATCCCACGGCGGCTCCCAGACGATATTGACTTTTGCGTCGCGCACGCCGGGCACGCTGGCAACCGCGTTTTCCACCTGTCCCGGCAACTCGGCCGCCGAGGGGCAATTCGGCGATGTCAGCGTCATCTCGATATTGACCGAGCGGTCGTCATCGATGCCGATCTTATAAATCAGGCCGAGCTCGTAAAGATCGGCCGGTATTTCCGGATCGTAGATAGTCTTGAGCGCGGCAACGATATCGTCGCCCAACCGCGTCATATCGTTGGTCGGTGCCGTCGACGGCGCCGCACCGTCCGCCGGGGCGGACGTGCCTTCCGTTAGGGGTTTCGGATCGTCGGTCATGCGAAAAAATCCTGCGCTTTGAGCAAGGCCTGCGCCAAGACATCGACCTCTTCACGAGTATTGTACATCGCAAACGAGGCACGGCAGCTTGCGGTCAGCCCGAATCGATTGAGCAGCGGCATCACGCAATGGGTGCCGGCGCGCACGGCAACCCCCGAGCGGTCGATGATGGTGGCGACATCGTGCGGATGCGCGCCCTTGATCTCGAAGGCGACGATCGGCCCCTTGTCCTTGGCGGTGCCGAAAATGCGCAGCGAATTGATTTCGCGCAGCCGGTCATGGGCGTAGCCAACGAGCGCCGTTTCATGGGTGCGGATGCGCGGCTTGCCGACCGAGCCCACATAATCGAGCGCCGCACCGAGCCCGATCGCCTGCACAATCGCCGGCGTCCCGGCCTCGAATTTATACGGCGGGTCGCCGTAGGTGATGCGATCCTCGAACACTTCGCGGATCATCTCGCCGCCGCCATTGAACGGCGGCATGGCGGCAAGATGATCGTATTTGCCATACAGCACGCCGATACCGGTCGGCCCGTATAGCTTATGACCGGTGATCGCATAAAAGTCGCAATCGAGATCGCGCACGTCGATGTCGGCATGCACCGCCGCCTGAGCACCGTCGATCAACACCGGCACCCCGTGCGCATGCGCGATCCGCACCACCTCTTTCACCGGCACGAGAGTGCCGAGCATGTTCGACATATGAGTGATCGCCACCATTTTGGTGCGCGGCGTGAACAGCTTCTCGAATGCGTCGATGAGGAAGTGACCTTCGTCGTCGACCGGCGCCCATTTGATCACCGCGCCCTGCCGCTCGCGCAGGAAATGCCACGGCACGATGTTGGAGTGATGCTCCATGATCGACAGAATGATCTCATCGCCCGCCTTGATCCGTTCGCGTCCGAACGTATAGGCGACGAGGTTGATCGCTTCGGTGGCGTTGCGGGTGAAGACAATCTCTTCCTTGCGGCCGGCATTCAGAAAAGCCGCGACTTTCTCGCGCGCACCCTCGTAAGCCTCGGTCGCCTCATTGGCGAGGTAATGCAGGCCGCGATGCACGTTGGCGTATTGCGCGGTGTAGGCTTGGTGGAGCCGGTCGAGCACGAGCTTCGGCTTTTGCGCGGAAGCGGCGTTGTCGAGATAGACCAGCGGCTTGCCGTAGACCTTCGTCGCCAGGATCGGAAAATCCGCCCGGATGCGGTTCACGTCATAAGCGCCGTTGGTGGTTGTATCCAGCATCATGCACGCGCCTTCAGCCATGCCGCGACCTGATCCATCAGCGCCTCGCGGAGACCGGCATGCTCAAGACCGTCAACCGCTTCGCCGAGGAAGGCCTGGATCAACAACGCCTCGGCTTCCGGTTCCGGGATGCCGCGCGCCATCAGGTAGAACTTCAACTCTTCGTCGATGGCGCCTGCGGTGGCGCCGTGGCCGCATTGCACGTCGTCGGCGAAGATTTCCAGCTCCGGCTTGTTGTCGGCCTCGGCGCGATCGGACAGAAGCAGCGCTCGCGTCATCATCTTGGCGTCGGTTTGCTGCGCCTGCGGCTTGACGATAATACGGCCCTGGAACACGCCATGCGCCTCGTCGTCGAGCACCGACTTGAAAACTTCGCGGCTCTGGCAGCCGCGTGCGCCATGGCGCACGACCAGCGTCGTATCGGCATGCTGCTTGCCCTTGAGCAGGCTCGCGCCGCGAATACCGGCGACGGTCTCCTCGCCGTCGAAATTGAGGAAGATCTGATTGCGCACCACTGCGCCGCCGACGGTGAAGGTAAACGTGTTGAACCGCGCCTTGCCGCCGATCGCAGCGGCCAGCGTCGAAACATGCAGCGCGTCAGTGCCTTCGCCGATGAGCTTGACGTGATCGACGTGGGCGCCGTCACCGACTAACAATTCAAGCGCCGCATTGACCTGATAACCGGAGCCGGCCGGGCCCTCATGGCTCTCTATCAGCATGGCGCGCGCGCGCTGGCCCACCGTTACCAGCGAGCGGATGAAGCTTGCCGCGGGCTTTCCCGAGGCGGCGAAAACCAGGTGCAACGGCCGCTCGATGGTCGCCCCGGGTGCGATCCGGATCACCGCACCGTCGCTCATCAGCGCGGTGTTGAGCGCAACCGCAACGTCGGTTGCCGGCGCGAGCTTGCCAAGCTCTCCGGCGAGCGCCGCATCGCCGCCGGCGAGCGCTTGCGCAAGCGAGCCGATGGTCAGCCCCGCCTCCAGCGCGGCAATATCGGACAATTCCGGCATGAACGCGCCATCGATGAAGACGAGGCGGCGGGTCTCCACATCACCGACCAGCACGCCGGCCGCTTTGCCCCGCGCCTTCGCCGCCACGTCGGGCGGCGGCGCCAGCGGCTTTGCCTCGCGCATCAGCGCGCGCAAATCGGTGTATTTCCAGTCCTCGACCCGGCGATGCGGCAATCCTTCCTTGGCGAACAGGTCGAATGCCGCCTGGCGCCGCGCCGCAATCGCGCTGCCGCCCGGCAGCCGCCCATGCGCCTCGGCATAAGTCGCCGCCAGCGCCGCTTCCGCCGCCGTCTTGATGACTTTTACTTCAGTCATGACGTTCATCGACTTCCACTTTAGGCCACGGCCTCTTCCTGATATTCGGCATAGCCGCGCGCCTCGAGTTCGAGCGCCAGGTCCTTGCCGCCGGTCTTGACGATGCGGCCCTTCGACAAGACGTGCACCACATCCGGCACGATGTAGTCGAGCAGCCGCTGATAATGGGTAATCACGATGAACGAGCGCGACGGATCGCGCAGCCGGTTAACGCCGTCGGCGACGATCTTGAGCGCGTCGATATCGAGGCCGGAATCGGTCTCGTCAAGCACGGCAAGCTTGGGCTGCAGCAGCGCCATCTGCAAAATTTCGTTGCGCTTCTTCTCGCCGCCGGAAAAACCGACATTGACCGGCCGGCGCAGCATCTCCTGGTCGATGTTGAGATTCTTGGCGACCGCGCGCACGGTTTTGAGGAATTCGGGCGTCGACAATTCGGCTTC
>JASHSY010000151.1 GCA_030040825.1 Xanthobacteraceae bacterium | reverse complement strand
TTCCGCGGTGGCGGTCGGCCACGGTGCGCGCGCAGGCATGCAAATTGCGGGCGCGCGCGTAATAGCCGAGCCCGGCCCAAGCCTTGAGGATGTCGTCGAGCGGCGTTGCGGCAAGCGCGTGCACGTCGGGCCATCGCTGCAAAAACCGCTGGTAATAGGGCGCGACGGCCCGAACGGTCGTCTGCTGCAACATGATTTCCGACAACCAGACGCGGTAGGGATCCGGACGCTCGCCCGGCGCGGCACGCCAAGGCAGCGCCCGGCGGTGGCGGTCATACCAGGCGAGCAAGGCGGTGGGTTGCGGGCATGACGCGGCCGCTTCGCGCTCCGCCTGCTGTCGCTTCGCAGCCTTCGCTGCTACCGTCATGTCGATTTCCGCTTTGCCGCTGGCATGACAGGGCCATCAGTACAGAGCCATCAGTAATGAACAAGCCCTCCCGTTCTTTTGCCAAACCGCTACGCGAACTGCTTGGCAAGGTGGTCGGCGAGACCTTCAACCGGCAAGGCTTCGCCTCGGCTGAATTGGTGACGCGGTGGACCGAAATCGCCGGCGCCGAGATCGCCGCGCACAGCGAGCCGATCAAGATTCAATGGCCGCGCAGCGACGAGGCCGGCACGCGGCCGCCCGGCACGCTGATCCTGCGTGTTGAGGGGCCGGCGGCGGTGGAGGTGCAACATCTTGCCGGCGTGATTTGCGAGCGGGTAAATCGTTTTCTCGGCTGGCGCGCCATCGAGCGGATCGCGTTACGGCAAGCCCCGTTGCGGCGCGTCGCAGCTATCAGCGTTCCCACTGTCGATCCGACGGAGGCTGCGCGTGTCGCCGCCAACCTGCCGGAAATTACCGACGACGACCTCAAACAGGCGCTGGCGCGGCTCGGCGCCGCTATCAAGCGGCCGTGATGGCTGCGACCGCGCGGGGCCTTGGCGGGATGTCCGGTCAATGCCACATTCGCCCCGCATTTCTTCTTCGCTTGGCAGACTTGGTTCAGATGAGGAGTTCGTCGTGTCGTTGACCCGCCGCCAATTTTCCACGGTCACCGCGATTGCGGTGCTGGCTGGCACAAATGCCGCCGGCCTTGCTTACTCGCGCGGTGCCAAAGCCGACGCCACGGACACCGATCCGGCTGAGCTCGCAAAAGCGGGGCCGGCGGGTGACGTGGTCCTCGGCTCCGACAAGGCGCCGGTGACGATTATTGAATATGCCTCGATGACGTGTCCGCATTGCGCGCATTTTTCGACTACTACGTTTCCCGAACTTCAAAAGCGCTACATCGACACCGGCAAAGTGCGTTTCATCTTCCGCGAGTTTCCGCTCGATGCGCTGGCCGCCGCGGGCTTTATGCTTGCGCGCTGCGCGGGCAAGGACAAATTTATCCCGGTGATCGAGGCGCTGTTCGCCAAGCAACAGGAATGGATGGTCAAGGAACCGATCGCGCCGCTGCGCGAGATCGCCAAGCAGTTCGGCTTCACCGAGCAATCGTTCGACGCATGCCTGGCGAATCAGAAGGTGCTCGACGACATCCAGGAAGTGCGCGACCGCGCCGCCAGCAAGCTCGGAGTCAACTCGACGCCGACTTTTTTTATCAACGGCAAAAGATTCGTCGGCGATCAGTCGATCGACACAATGGCCAAGGAGATCGACCCCTATCTCAAGGCCGGATAAGGGTTTTTTGCCCTTTTCCGGCTTGGACGAAGGAGCGGGCGGGGAACCGGCCGCAGCCGCTGCGGCGCGAAAATCTGGATAACGCGGCACCGCTGTTGCGCTCCCAGGCGCGACGATTCATTCTCCGCGCCGATGCGGCACCCTGCGACTCATCGCCCGTAAGGGCGTGAGCCTTCAGGGATTCTTGGCCGCCGCAGCGGGCCATGGACCTGACCAACGAATGAAGCTCACGCGGCTGCGTCTGATCGGTTTTAAGTCTTTCGTCGAACCGACCGACTTCGAGATCGAACCCGGATTGACCGGCGTAGTCGGCCCAAACGGCTGCGGCAAGTCCAATCTGGTCGAGGCCGTACGCTGGGTCATGGGCGAAAACTCCTACAAGGCCATGCGCGCGTCCGAAATGGACGACGTGATCTTCTCCGGCAATACCGACCGGCCGTCGCGCAACAACGCCGAAGTGAGCGTGTTGATCGACAACCGTGATCGCAAGGCGCCGGCCGCATTCAACGACGAGGAAACGCTGGAAATTTCGCGCCGCATCACCCGCGAGCAGGGTTCAGTATTCCGCATCAATGGCCGGGAAGTGCGGGCACGCGATGTCACCGTGGTATTCGCGGACGCCTCCACCGGCTCGCGCTCGCCGGCCTTGGTGCATCAAGGCCGCATCGGCGAGATCATCCAGGCGCGTCCCGACCAGCGCCGCCGTGTGCTGGAAGAAGCCGCCGGCATTTCCGGCCTGCATGCGCGCCGCCACGAAGCGGAGCTGCGGCTCAAAGCCGCCGAACAAAATCTCGCGCGAGTCGAAGACGTCATTCAGCAACTGGCGACGCAAGTCGCTTCGCTGAAGACGCAAGCGCGCCAGGCGGTGCGTTACCGCAACATTTCCGGGCAGGTGCGCAGGATCGAAGCGCTCCTGTTGCATCTGCGCTGGATTGCGTCAAAAGCCGAAGTCGCCGAGGCCGAGCGGATCAAGGATGAAACCGTCCGCGTGGTCGCCGCACGCACCGGCGAGCAGGCCGCCGCCACAACCAGGCAGACCGAGGTCGCCGCCGCCCTCCCGGCGCTGCGCGAAGCCGAGGCCAGAGCCGCGGCCGCTTTGCAGCGGCTCATCGTCGCGCGCGAGACGCTCGAGCAGGAGGAGGCGCGCGCCAAGGCGCGCATCGAGGAGCTCAATCGCCGGCTCGAACAATTCGCCGCCGATCTCGACCGCGAACGCAAGCTCGCCGCCGATGCCGCCGCGGCGCTTGAACGTCTCGCAAACGAAGAAAGGACGTTGAAGGCCGAGGCGCAGGCGAAAGCCGAGCGGCTGACCGGCGTCACCGGTCGGGTCGACAAGGCCGATGCGGCGCTCGCCGTATCGGAAAAATCTTTCGCCGAACTGACTGGGGCGCTCGCCGATTTGACCGCCCGCGGCAACCAGCTCAAAGCCGCAGCACTTGAGCACGCGCAGCGCGCCGCGCGGCTGGAGGCCGAAACCGCCAACATTGACGCCGGCCTTTCCGCCAGCGGTAGCAATGCGCCAGATCTCGAGGCACTCGACAAAATGCTCGCCGACGCGCAACGCACGCTTGCCGACGCTGAGAAGGCGGCGCAGGCGGCCGAGCTCGCGCACACCGGCGCGCGCGAGCAAGTCGACACCGCCCGCGCGCCGCTCACCGCTGCCGTGCAAAAAGTGCAGCGGCTGGAAACCGAAGCAAGGACCATCGGCAAGCTGTTTGCGGTCGAGAACAAAAATCTGTGGCCGCCGGTGATGGACGCGCTCAGCGTCAGCAAGGGATACGAAAAAGCGCTCGGCGCTGCGCTCGGCGACGACCTCGATGCACCGGCCGATCGATCCGCGCCGATGCATTGGGCCGGCGTCGCAATCGACCCTGCCGATCCGGCCTTGCCGGCCGGCGTCGATGCGCTTTCGCGTTTCGTCAAAGGGCCGCCGGAACTGACGCGGCGGCTGGCGCAAATCGGCGTCGTCGAACGCGCCGAAGGGCCGCGGCTTGCGGCAACGCTCAAGCCCGGCCAGCGGCTGGTTTCGCGCGAGGGCGACTTCTGGCGCTGGGATGGTTTTGCCGCTGCCGCGCACGCTCCAACCGGCGCGGCCCGCCGGCTCGCCGAGCGCGGCCGCTTGCAGGCGATCGAAGGCGAGCTTGCAGCAGCCCGCGCCGACGTCGAAACCAAGCAGCGTGTCGTCGCGACTGCCGAAGCCTCGCTCGCCGCAGCCGCAACCGCCGAGACCGCTGCACGCGAACGCTGGCGCGAGGCGCAACACGCCACCGACGCGGCGCGTGAAGAGCACGCTGCCGCCGAACGCGAGATCAGCCGCAATGCGGCGCGCATTTCCGCGCTCAAGGAAGCCAAACAGCGCACCGCCAGCGGCCGCGAGGAAGCGATCGCCGCCGGCAAGAAAGCGGAACAAGCGCTGGCCGCCTTGCCGGCAGCGGCCGACCTCGAAAAAAAGCTCACCGCCGTCAACGAGACGATTGCGCGTGACCGCGCGGCGCTCGCCGAGGTGCGCGTCGAAGCCCAAGCCACCGCACGCGAGGCCGAGCTTGCCGACCGGCGGCTGCAAGCCATCGCCGCCGAACGCGCCGGCTGGGAAGAACGCAAGGACGGCGCGGCGGCGCAAATCACCACCATCAGCCAGCGCGCCGAGGAAGCGAAGACCGAACGAACCGAATTGGCCAACGCACCGGCAAAATTCGCCGCCCAGCGGGCGGCGCTGATCGGCGAAATCGAAACCGCGACAGCGGCGCGCCGCGACGCCGCCGACCGGCTCGCCGAAGCCGAGAGCGCGCTCGCCGAAGCCGACAAGGTCGCCCGCGCAGCACTTGAAGCCGTCGGCGAGGCGCGCGCCGAAGCCGCCCGCGCCGAGGAACGCCGCGACGGCGCCAAGCGCCGGCTCGCCGACATCGCGCACGAAATCCGCGATGCGCTCGACGTCGCGCCCGAAGGCGCTGCCGAAGTCGCCGAACTCAAGGCCGGCGAGGCGCTACCGGAAATCGCCGAAGTCGAGGCCAAGCTCGACCGCATCCGCCGCGAGCGCGAACGGCTCGGCTCGGTCAATTTGCTGGCCGAGCAAGAGCTGCGAGAGGTCGAAGCACAACACGGCAAGCTCACTACCGAGCGCGACGACCTGATCGAGGCGATCAAAAAACTGCGCCAGGGCATTCACAACCTCAACCAGGAAGCGCGCGAGCGCCTGCTCACCTCGTTCACCACCGTCAACGCCAACTTCCAGAAGCTTTTCACCGAGCTGTTCGGCGGCGGCGCGGCCGAGCTGCAGCTGATCGAAAGCGACGATCCGCTCGAGGCTGGCCTCGAAATCATGGCCAAGCCGCCCGGCAAAAAGCCCGTCACGTTGTCGCTTCTCTCCGGCGGCGAGCAGGCGCTCACCGCGCTCGCGCTGATCTTCGCCGTGTTCCTCACCAACCCGGCGCCGATTTGCGTGCTCGACGAAGTGGACGCACCGCTCGACGACTACAACGTCGAGCGCTTCTGCGATCTGCTCGACGAAATGACGCGCTCGACCGACACCCGCTTCGTCATCATCACGCACAATCCGATCACCATGGCGCGGATGAACCGCCTCTACGGCGTCACCATGGCCGAGCGCGGCGTGTCGCAACTCGTCTCGGTGGACCTGCAAGGCGCGGTGAAAATGCGCGAAGCGAGTTGAAGGACCTTATTCCCCTTCTCACCGCGTGCGGGGAGAAGGTCGGGATGAGGGGGCCTAATCGTTAGGCTCAGTATCGCGGCAACGCCCCCTCACCCGTCGCTTAAGCGCGCGACCTCTCCCCGCCCGGCGGGGAGAGGTGAAATGCAGTTACGTTCCCTTGCGAGAAGCTGACGCTTCAAGCGGCGAACTAGCTTCACGCACTTTCTCCTTTGCTGCCCAGCTTGAACA
>JASHSY010000150.1 GCA_030040825.1 Xanthobacteraceae bacterium | reverse complement strand
GGGCGGCTGCCTTGACAATATCCTCCGGTGTGACGTGGTTGAGCGTGCCGATCTGGTCGTCCTTGCCCCAGCGGCCCCAATTCTTGAGTTTCTCGGTCGCCTCGGCGATGGCCTGTTTGCCCACATTGATGTTCATCGGAACGTCCCTTCCCAGATATGCGACTATTGGTCCGCGCGATATGTGCGTCTGGATCGCGCCGGACTATTGCCATAAAACACAATCATTGTGGACCAACCCGCAACGCTGCGCATCCCGAAAACGATCCTTATTCGGCTGGAGACCCTGCGATGAAATCCTTTGCCTGTATTGCCGCCAAACGTCCATTGCACCGCCGCGGACTGCTGTCACTGGCAGCCATGGCGCTGTCGATTTTGCTGCTGGCGCATTCAACCGGCGCGAGCGCGGCACAGACTGCCGCTCCCGCCAAACCCTACGATCATGTGTTCCTGCTGCGCGGGGCGTTCAACATCTTCTCGCTCGGGATGGACGAAATCGCCGATAGGTTGCAGCGGCAGGGCGTGCGCACCACGGTCGCCAATTTTCTGTCATGGGAATCGCTCGCCGATGAAGCTGCAGCGGAATATAAAAGCGGACACGTGCGCGCGATCATCCTGGTCGGGCACTCCTCCGGCGCGAACGCGGTGGCCGAGATGGCCGGCCGCCTCGGCCAACTCGGCGTTCCGGTCAAGCTCGCCATCGGGCTTGATCCGACCTCCCGCATGGTGGCGTCGGGACACGTCGACCGCTACGTCAATTATTACATCGCCAACGGCATGGGGATCGCGGTCGTGCGCGGACGGAAGTTCACCGGCGTGCTGCAAAACATCGATGTCGAGAAAAATCCCGACCTGAATCATTTCAACATCGACAAGAATCGGGCGCTGCAGGATCGCGTGCTCAGTGAGATCCGCGCCGCGCTGTAGGCGGCGATCGAATGAAGCCGGCGCACGCAGCAGCCTCCCTGATCGCGGCGTTATTTTCCGGTTTCGCAATACTATTTGGTGCGTTTGATCCGGCGGCGGCCGATCCGGCCGCCGCCGTTGCGCCGCTTGCCGACGCGCAAATCCCGGCCGGGCCGCGTCCCCGCGTTTATCTGTTCCGCGGCTTTGCCGGCATTGTCTTTTCGCGCGGCATGGACGCGCTGGCTGAGCGAATCGAGCAGGCAGGCTTTCCCGCCACCGTGAATGAAGCGGTGATCTGCCCGGTCATCGCCAAGGATGCAATCAGCGATTATCGCGCCAACCCGGCTCCCATCGTCGCGGTCGGACACTCGGTCGGCGCCGCGTGCGCGATCGCTTTCGCCGGCATGCTGGGCGATGAAAACATCCCGGTCAGCCTGGTAGTAACCACCGATCCAAACCGCATCGCCGGCGATGTCCCCAAGAACGTCGAACGTTACATCAACATCTTTCAGTCAACGAGCGTGCTGGGCGGCCGCGACGTGAAGCCGGGCAAAGGCTTTGCCGGCCACTATGCCAGCTACGATCTGAAGGAGCACCAGGACATCTCGCATCTCAACATCGAGAAGATGACGACGATCCACGAACAGGTATTGAGCAAGATCCAAGGGCTGGCGACAACGCCGGCGAAAGGCGGCAGCGACCCGGCGCCGATCCGCTTCGTCGTTCCCGCCGACGCCGACCTCGAATTGTGGGACAGTGGCGCCGCGGTCAAGACCCGTCGCGGCGACACACTGGAAACGATAGCCGCGCAGTATCATGTGCCGCCGTGGTCGCTGATCCAGCTCAATCCCGACGCCGACAAGGCGCCACTCGCGGTGGGCCGCCGTCTAATCGTCCCGCAGCATCTTATGCCGGCGACGGCAGGTGACGGCACGGCAGTCAGCCAGGCGCCGGAGAAGCATTGACGGAGGCGCCGCTTAGCGGCGCGTCGTGAATGGAACGAGCATTGGGACGCGGCGGCAGTAGGACTGATAGGCGTCGGATCCAAGCTCGGTCATCAGAAAGCGTTCCTCCGAGCGGGCCTTAAGCCACAAGCCGAAAATCACCAAGGCGGCGCCGAGCAGCGCCGTGACGGTCGCATCGGCCGCCGCCGTCGCCAACAGCGCAACAATCAGCCCGGTGTAGATCGGGTGGCGCACCAGCGCATAAGGCCCGTTGTCGACGATCCGGTGATCTTCCTTGCGGGTAATCGCGCTCGACCAGAGCCGGCCGAGATGGATGCGCGCCCACCAGACGAAAGCAAGCCCGGCCAACATCGCCAGCACAATGGCGTAGCCGCCGATATAGCCGACATCCCATAATGGCCTCTGGCCCAGCGTCCGCCCGGTCCACGGCACCAGCAGAATGCCGCCGGCAATCAGCGCGGCGCGATACGTCCAGGTCTCCAAATTGCCGATCCGTTGCTGGGTGCGGCCCGACCAGAACGACGCCGCCACCCAGCTTGTCAGCCAGAGGATCCAGATCAGATCGATGACTGCATTCGGACCGGTCGGCACGTGGGGCTGGCTCTGCTGCGACAATGGGGCGTCAACGGTTAGCGCACCCGCAGCTATGCCGTCAAAATTCGCTTTTGTATGACGCCGCCGCCCCGAACGATTGGACGTTGCCCACGGCGGAACCGACGATATCGCGCAGTGCCGGCTCGATCGAGCGAGGCATGTAGCCGAGTTCGCGGCGCGATTTTTCGTTCGACAGCGGCCGGGAATGCAATGCGATCCGCACGCCCTCGACGGTCGCCGACGGCGGCCGGTGCGTCACACGATCGGCCACCAGATTCATCGCTGCGGCAGTGACGCGTGCAAACCCGGCCGGCAGCGGAACGCGCAAAGCGTTTCGCCCGCTAAGCGCACTCACCATGCCGAGAAGCTTGCCAAGCGTGACGTTTTCACCGCCCAGAATGTAACGTTGCCCGATCTGTGCGCGTTCCATGACCAACAGCAGACCGGCGGCAACGTCACGCACATCGACCAGATTGAGAACAAAATCGACGTAGAATTGAATGCGCCGCTCGAGAAAGTAACGCAGCATCGCGGTCGGCGGCGTGAGATTGCGGTGCGGGCCGATTGGCATGGTCGGATTGGCGATCACCACCGGAAAGCCGGACGCGGCAGCGTTTAGCGCCAACTGCTCCGCCTGCATCTTCGATCGCGTGTAAGCGCCGGGCATTTCTTCCAGCGTCGTGCTCACATTTTCGGTCACCACCGGTTCGCGGTTCGATGGGCCGAACAGAATCGATTCAGTCGAGCAATGCAGGAAACGGGCAACACCGCGTTTGCGCGCTGCGGCAAGCACGATCTCGGTGCCGCGGCAGTTGACCGCGTGAAAGTCGTTCTTGTCCGGCATCCACATGCCCGGCAAAGCCGCGAGGTGATAAACCTCGTCGACATCGTCAAGCGCCTGGCTCACCGCCGCCGGATCGAGCACCGAGCCATT
>JASHSY010000149.1 GCA_030040825.1 Xanthobacteraceae bacterium | reverse complement strand
ATTCTGCACGTGCTCGGCGGCGAAACGCATGTGATCGCGGTATGCCAGCCGGCGGTGCCGGTGATGGTGGCGGCCGCGCTGATGGACGCCGACGACGATCCCTACACGCCGATTTCCATGACGCTGATGGGCGGGCCGATCGACACTCGCGTCAATCCGACCGGTGTGAACAAGCTTGCCGCGCGGCGCGGCATCGGCTGGTTCAAGCAGAACGTGATCAGCAAAGTGCCGTTTCCAAATCCCGGCTATATGCGCGACGTTTACCCGGGATTTCTACAACTGCACGGCTTTGTCAGCATGAACCTGGATCGGCATATCGAGGCACACCGCGATCTATTCCTCAACCTCGTGAAGGGCGACGGCGATTCCGCTCATAAGCACAAGCAATTCTACGACGAGTATCTCGCGGTTATGGATTTGGCGGCGGAATATTACTTGCAAACGGTGGACACTGTGTTCGTGCGTTATGCGTTGCCGAAGGGCGAAATGACGCATCGCGGCCGGCCGGTCGATCTGCGCGCCATCCGGCGTGTTGCGCTGTTCACCGTTGAAGGCGAGCACGATGACATCTCCGGCGTCGGCCAGACCGAAGCTGCGCACCGCTTGTGCGTCAACATCCCGGCCGACCGGCAGGCGCACTGGCTGCAGCCGGGCGTTGGGCACTACGGCGTGTTTAACGGCTCGCGCTTTCGCGCCGAGATCGCGCCGCGCATTTCCGACTTTGTGCTGTCGATGGCGCACAGCGCCGGTGGCAAGCGTAACAGCTTCGCGTCGCGCTCGCGCCATAACGAGTTCGGCCCCGACGAGCCTCATCCGGCCGATATCAGCATCGTGCCGAGCATCGGACGCCAATCAGCTTAAGCTGCGGCAAATCCGGCAAAAGGCGCAGTCAAATCCTCTCGAATCTGGCATGATCCGAATCGGACCAGCGCCGCCGATTTGAAATTCCTGCATCAGTTGTCGCAAGCTCGCCTCAGGAATTTCAAATCGAAAGCGGCACTAGAATCGTACGGTTGCTAGTGCCCTTTGGTTTTCGAAGTCCGCGTAAGTGGGTGCCGCGCCAACTAAACGGACCCCGAAAACCGGGCACTAGGTTCGGGATTCCCGCCATGCCGCTCCGCGCGCTGCTCTATCGTCGTCCCAGCGAGCCTCAGGCGATCGAGATCGCCTTTGACCGGGCGGTCTATCTTGTGCGCTTGCGCCGACACCGGCAGGCGCGACGCTACACGCTGCGCATTGCGGCTGCGACCCGTGACGTAATCCTCACCATGCCGCCGCGCGGCACGCTCAGCGAAGCGCGTGCTTTCGCGCAGAAACACGGCGGCTGGATCGCGGCGCGGCTGCATCGGCTGCCGGAGGCGGTGGCGTTCACCGACGGCACGGTGTTTCCACTGCGCGGCATACTGCACCAAATTATCCACCGGCGCGGCGTGCGCGGCACGGTGTGGATCGAAGCGGATGCCGATGGGATGTCGGTCCTTTGCGTCGCCGGCGACGTTCGGCATGTCGCCCGTCGGGTCGGCGATTTCCTGCGGCGCGAAGCGCGGCGCGACCTCGAAACAGCAAGCCGGAAGTTTGCCGCCGAACTCGGGGTGAACGCGCGGCGCGTTACCGTGCGCGATCAGGCCAGTCGCTGGGGCTCGTGCTCGACCGCAGGAGCCCTGTCGTATTCGTGGCGGCTCATTCTTGCGCCCCCCTTTGTGCTCGATTACCTCGCGGCGCACGAAGTGGCGCATCTTGTCGAAATGAATCACTCGGTTCGGTTCTGGAAGCTGGTCGCGCAGATCTGCCCGGATCATGCACGCGCCAAGGCGTGGCTCGACGTGCACGGCAGCGATCTGCACCGCTACGGTCTGTCAGTGCGGTGATTGCACCGCTACCAAATTCGGCCCCGGCGGCAGCAAGCCGAAGGTCAATTTAATCGCGACCACGACGAGCGTGATCGCGAGAACGGCCCTCAATGCATTCTCGGGCACGCGAATGGCGAAATAACTGCCGATTAGGATGCCCGGGATCGATCCAGTGATCAGCGCCAGGAAAATCGGCCAGTCGACCGAGCCGACCATCCAGTGACCGATGCCGGCGACGAAGGCGAGCGGCACCGCATGCACGACGTCCGACCCGACAATGCGCGCAGCCGGAAGTTTAGGATATAGAAGCAATAGCGCAGTGACGCCAAGCGCACCGGCGCCGACGGACGAGATCGACACCAGAACGCCAAGCATCGCGCCTACGGCGACGGTCAGCAGCGCAATCCGGCTTTCAGGCAGATCTGCGATCCGTGCAGCATAGCGCGCGGTCAGCGCGTTGCGGAAGACCAAGGTCGCGGCGGTAAGGAAGAGGGCGAAGGCTAAAACCGCGCCAATCAGCTGGCGCGCCGCTGGACCTGTGATATCGAGGAAGCTCAGCGCCGCCATGGTCAGTATTGTCGCCGGCACGCTGCCGGCCGCGAGCCGCCGCACCAGCCGCCAATCGACTGTGCGGTTGAAGCTGTGGACCGCGCTGCCAGCCGATTTCGTCACCGCCGCATAGAGCAGGTCGGTTCCAACGGCTGTCGCCGGATGGACGCCGAACAGCAGAATCAAGAGCGGCGTCATCAGCGAGCCGCCGCCGACGCCGGTCACGCCGACCAGTAAGCCGACGACAAAGCCGGAGAATGTATAAAGCAGATGAATTGAGTGAACCGCGCTCACGTTTTAGCCGCCGTCATCCCGATGGCTTCGAGAACCGATGTCGCGCATTCAGCCGCTGCCAGTTTAGCGGATAATGAGCGGGCGTGCACGGACGGAGCAGGGCCGATGATAAAATAAGAAGGCTGCACCTGCGGTGCTGCATTGATGGGAAAGGCTTTTTCCCCAAAAGGCAGGCTGGCGGGGAAGGCATAACGTCAAGGCCGCGGCACCCTGATATTACCGGTCCATGACGCGTCCGCAAACCGCGCCTAGCCGCCGAGACGACGGGCCTGCACCCTTCGAACGGGCGTTTTGCCGCGGCGCTTAACACTAACGCGTGATCTGCATTGCATCGAATAGGCGGGCACATATTTGCTCGCTATTAGGCCGGTCCGGACGGCTCCCCATCCCCCGACACCCCGCCGCCCGGTCCCAATAAGCCTAAGTTTGAGGCAACGACTAATGGACCCCAAGTGCGTATTCTGCTTGGGGTTCTTTTTTGCGACGGCGGTCAATCCTTGACCAGATCGCCGAGCAAGCTCGCGGCAACGGCAAGTTTCGATAGCGTAAGGCCGGAATTGGCGATCTCGTGGATGGCGCCACGGATGCGTTCGACCCCCGCTTTGTGCGGGGCGACCCAGGCTTCGACCGCGCCAGTCCCGGCGCCGCCGCCAGCCACCATTGCAGCGGTCAGGCGACGCTCGGCGTCACCGATCGAATCGCGTGCCCGGTCGAGCGCCAGCCGGTCAAAATAATCGGCTATTGGGATGTTGTTCGCCGCCGCGGCGATACGATCGAGCTGGAAGAAAGCGCCGGCGGCGAAATACGTCGCAGCGACGTCGGCGACGTCCCTGCCGGTGCGGTCGGCGACCAGCACAATATCGGGCGCCGCACCCAATGCGCCGAGATTAGCGATCGAACCGGCAAGTTCATCAGGGACACCCGCTTCGCGCAATTCCTGCCGGCGGGCGGCGCGCGCCTGCAAGCCGTCCTCCGACAATGCGTGGTCGAGCGCGACGGCAACCGCGGCGATGCCGTCGCGGTAGTGCGTCACCACGTCGGCGAGCCCCTTGGTCAAGTCCACGTTGCGGAGGAACCAGATGATTCGGTCGAGCAGAAGATTCTGCACCGCCGTGTAAAGATCGAGCTGCAGCTTGCCGGGAATGCGGTTGTCGAGGCTGTCGATCGTGCCGTTGAGCGCCGTCATGCCGTAGCTGTCGCGCACTGCGGCGAAGGCCGAGGCGATAGCGGCCGGAGCCGCGCCGGTCTGGTCGGAAATGCGTACGATCAGCGACGGGCCGCCGCGGTTGATCATCGAGTTGGCGAGCTGGGTCGCGATGATTTCGCGCCGCAGCCGGTGATGCTCCAGTGCATCCGGGAAACGCTCGGCGATCGCTTTCGGGAAGTAGCGGCCAAGCTCGCGGCCGAGATAGCGGTCATCCGGCACGGCCGATTCCAAGAGATCGTCGTACAGGCTCAGCTTGGCATAGGCGAGCAGCACCGCCAGTTCCGGCCGCGTGAACGGTTGCGACCGCCGCCGGCGCTCGGTGAGCGCCAAGTCGTCAGGCAGGAACTCGACCGCCCGGTCGAGCAGCCCGCGCGTTTCCAGCGTCTGTATCAGCCGCTGCAAAAAGCCGAAGTCCTCCATGCCACGCCGTTGCGATAGCGACAGCGCCAGCGTCTGCAAGTAATTGTTGCGCAGAACGAGCCCGGCGATTTCGTCGGTCATCTCAGCCAGGAGCGCGTTGCGCGCGTCCGTCGCCAGTCGCCCGTCGCGGACCGGAATCGACAGCGCAATCTTGATATTCACCTCCATATCGGAGGTGTTGACGCCGGCGGAATTGTCGATGGCGTCGGTGTTGAGCCGCACGCCGCGCATAGCCGCCTCGATCCGCCCACGTTGGGTCATGCCGAGGTTGGCGCCTTCGCCGATCACCTTGCAGCGAAGCTCCGCGCCGCTGATGCGAATTGGATCATTGGCCCGATCGCCGGCCGCCTCGTCGGTTTCGTCGGTAGCGCGGACATAGGTGCCAATGCCACCGAAGAACAGGAGGTCGACTTGCGCTTTGAGGATCATCCGCATCAATTCCTGCGGCGTGACCTTTTCGCCGACGCCGAGCAGGCTTTGCGCCTGCGGCGAAAGCTTGATCTCCTTCGCCGCCCGCGAGTAGACGCCGCCGCCCTCCGAGATCAGCGCTTTGTCAAAGTCCTGCCAGCTCGAACGCGGCAGTTCGAATAACCGTTTTCTTTCCGCAAAGGTTTTTTGCGGGTCCGGATTCGGATCGATGAAAATGTCGCGGTGATCGAAAGCAGCGACCAGTCTGGTCGTGGTCTCCCGCAGCATCCCGTTGCCGAACACGTCGCCGGACATGTCACCGACGCCGACCGCGGTGAATGGTGTCTTGCTGATGTCGGTGTCCATCTCGCGGAAGTGACGCTGCACCGATTCCCACGCGCCGCGAGCGGTAATGCCCATTTTTTTATGGTCGTAACCTGCCGAGCCGCCGGATGCGAAGGCATCGCCGAGCCAGAAATCGTGCTCGATGGCAATGCCGTTGGCGATATCGGAGAACGTCGCGGTGCCTTTGTCGGCGGCGACCACCAGATACGGATCGTCGCCCTCATATCGCACGACGTCCTGCGGCGGCACGACACCGACGGTGCCGGTCCCGATATTGTCGGTGATGTCGAGCAGCGTCGAAATAAACAGTTTATAGGAAGCGGTGCCCTCGGCTTGGATGGCTTCGCGCGGTCCGCCGTGCGGCAACCGTTTGGGCACGAATCCGCCCTTGGCGCCGACCGGTACGATCACCGCGTTCTTGACGTTCTGCGCTTTGACCAGGCCGAGGATTTCGGTGCGGAAATCCTGCGGCCGGTCGGACCAGCGAATGCCGCCGCGGGCGACCTTGCCGAAGCGTAGATGCACGCCTTCGACGCGCGGCGAATAGACGAAAATCTCGTATAGCGGCCGCGGCAACGGCATGCCGTCGAGCTTGCGGCTGGAAAATTTCACCGCGATGAGCGTCTTCGGGTGTCCGTGGGCGTCGTGTTGGTAGAAGTTCGTGCGGATCGCCGACGTGACCGCGTTGACGAAGCGGCGCAGGATGCGGTCTTCGTCGAGGCTGTCGACTGCCGCCAGCGCGGCTTCGGTTTCGGAATTAATCGACGTTTCCCGCGCGGCGCGCTCGTCCGGCGTCAAGCCGAGCGCCGGGTCGAAGCGGGTATGGAACAGTGACACGATTTGCGTGGCGATAGCGGCGTGCTTGCGCAACGTTGCCCACATATAATCCTGCGAGTAGGGTACCCGCACCTGGCGCAGGAAACGCGATAATGTGCGAACCAGCGCGATATCGCGCCAAACCAGGCCGGTGGCGAGCGTCAGCGCGTTGTAGCCGTCGTTCTCGGCGCGTCCGCTCATGATCGCGAGAAAGCTGTCTTCGAGCTTGTCCTTAAGCGCCGGCAAATCGGAAGCCTCACCGAGTGCGCTTTCCAGCGTCATGTCGTGAAGCCAGACGTCGGCAGCATCTTCCGGCTCGATGTGATAGGTGCGCTCGTCAACGACGCGGAAACCCATATTCTCCAAAACCGGTACGCGCTCGGAGAGCGGGATTGGGCGGCTGTGGCTCAAAACTTTCAGCCCAGCACCCGTTGGTTCATTCGTGTCGCGGTATAGCTCGACGCCGAGCGGATTTTCGGCGGTCAACGCCTCAACCACCGCGATATCGGCGACCGCCGTCGCCGGCGCATAGACTTCGCGGTAATCGACCGGAAAGGCGTTGCGATAACGCTTGGTCAGCGTGTGCGCCAACTGCGGCGTGTGTGCGGTCAGCGTTTCTCCCAGGCGGTCGGTCCAGCTGCGTACGATATTTTCGACCGCGCGGTCGAGCACGGCGCGGTCGATATCGGGCGTCGCGCCGTCGTAGCGCCCGATGATGAAGTGGACGCGCACCAGCGGGCCTTCCGGGAAAAACGGGTAGAAGGCGCGGACGCGGCCCTTATAGGCGATGGCGAGATACTGGCCGATCCGGGCTCGGACCCGGCTGTCGTAACGCTCGCGCGGAATATAAACCAGGATCGACACGAAGCGGTCGAATCGGTCGCGGCGCGGCAACACGCGGACGCGCGGGCGTTGGTCGAGCTGCAGGATGGCGAGCGCAAATTGATAGAGCGTCTCCTCGTCGATCTGAAACATTTCGTCGCGCGGGTAGTGCTCGAGCACGTTGACCAGCGCCTTGCCGGAGTGGCTCGACGGATCGAAACCGGCGCGGCTGATGATGTGATCGACCTTGCGGCGCAGGTAGGGGATGGCGCGCACCGAGCGCGTGTAGGCGGTCGAGGTGAATAAACCGCAGAAGCGCCGTTCACCGACCAGATTGCCGTCGGTGTCGAAGCGCTTGACGCCGATATAATCGAGATGCACGCGCCGGTGGATGCGCGATCGCACCGCTGCCTTGGTGACGATCAACAACTTCGGCTCTTTCAGGAATTCGAGGATTTCCGGCGTGATCGTCACCAGCTGGTCGCCGCGGCGAAGCAGGTGCATGTCGCGCGAGCGCAGCAAGCCGAGCCCGGTTTCGAATAGCGGCTCAAGGGCGTGCTCGCTGCCGGCATAGGCGTGGTCGCGCGCCCCCAGCAGGGTAAAATTATCCGCCGCGATCCATTGCAGAAACTGGACCGCCTCGGCGATCTCGTCGGCCGGCAACGGCGGCGGATTGGCGCGCAGCTCGGCCGTGACTTCGCTCGAGCGTGCCAGCATCGCTTGCCAGTCCTGCACGCTGATGCGCACGTCGGCAAGCACGCCTTCAAGTGCACGGGCGATTTCGGCTTGAGCGCCGGCATCTTCGATGTTGGCGGCATGAATATGGATGAAGCTCTCACGTTGGCCGTCGCCTTTGCGCGCGCTGCCAAAGTGAACGAGCCGTCCGCTCGCGTCGCGCTCGATCGAAAAAACCGGATGCGCCAGAAGGCGGATATCGAGACCGCGCTCGGTCAATTCACCGAGAACTGAATCGACCAGGAATGGCATGTCATCATTGAGGATATTGAGGACCGTTATGCCGGGCGTCAGCGGCGCCGGGGTAAAGCCGATCTTCGGCGCCCCGGGGTTGCGTTCGAGCAGAAACGACCACGCATCCTCGCCGATGGCGGCGATTTCCTCCGCCGTGTAACGTTCGAGATCGTCGGCGGCTGCGTAGGCATAAAGCGCGACGATGAAATCCGGCGCCATTTCGCGCCGGCGCTCCCGCAGTAATCCGGTGGCTGCATCGAGGAGGGGCTCGTTCGCACTCTCATCCGCCGGTCGGGGAATGTTCTGCACGGCCATTCGGTCCCCCTCTGTCATCCGGTGGGATGTCCGATACTACCTGCGTCGTGCACACATCCGCTAGCGCAACAATCTATAATGTCACCCTATCCACCGCTCGCGACAGCGGCATGACCAGGAAAGACCGGACCAGATGCAAAAGCGCAGCAGCACGACCGCCCGCAACGATCGGACCCAAACGAGGCGCGCGCCCGCAACCGAGGGCGACGACACTGTCATCACTGCGCTCAAGCTGCCGCCGGCGCCGCTTTCGCCGGAGATGACGGCCTATTTCGCCAGGTGCGAAGAGAAACTTGGCTTTGTGCCGAACGTGCTCAAGGCCTATGCCTTCGACCCGGCCAAACTCGCTGCCTTCGTCGCGATGTACAACGACCTGATGCTGGCGCCGTCGGGCCTGAGCAAGCTCGAACGTGAGATGATCGCGGTCGCAGTCTCCTCCCACAATCGCTGTTATTACTGCCTGGTCGCGCATGGCGCCGCAGTGCGGACGCTGTCCGGCGATCCCGCGCTCGGCGAATTGATGGCGATGAATTACTGAGCGGCGCGGCTGTCGAAACGCGAGCGGGCCATGCTCGACTTCGCCGCCAAGCTCACGGCCGAACCTTGGCAGGTCGAGGATAGGGATCGTCAAGCTTTGCGTGACGAAGGCTTCACCGATCGCGATATCTGGGACATCGCCTCAGTCGCTGCTTTCTTCAACATGTCGAACCGAGTGGCGTCGGCGACCGATATGCGGCCGAACAGCGTTTATCATGGCCAAGCGCGGTGATCCCACGCTTATGCTGACAGATTCTTGATGGTTGGATGTTCGCCGGAGAGCGGGTTCTTCGGGTCCCACCCGTACCTTAAAGTCTCAAAGCGCATGGCGCGCGCGTCGAGCATGAGGAGCCGCCCGACCAAGCCTTCGCCGAAGCCGACGATTTCGCGAATGACTTCGAGTGCCGCCATGGCGCCGACGACGCCGGCAAGCGCGCCGAGAATTCCGGCTTCCGCGCACGCCGGCACCGTACCGGGCGGCGGCGGTTCCGGAAACAGACACCGATAGGTCGGATTTGGCTTGCCGTCGGCGCCGCGCTGGTGCGCGCGGATAGTGGTCAGCGTGCCGTCGAACGTGCCGAGTGCGCCGGTGATCAGCGCTTTCTTCGCGAAATAGCAGGCATCGGATACCAGGTAGCGGGTAGCAAAATTATCCGAGCCGTCGGCGACGATATCGTAAGGCCCAATGAGATCGAGGACGTTTTGCGCGGAGAGCCGCGCGCGATGCGGCTTGACCGTTACGTGGGGATTGAGGCGGCGGATCGCCGCGGCGGCGCTTTCGACCTTCGGTTTGCCAATGTCGGACGTGGCGTGGATTACCTGGCGCTGGAGATTCGACAGCGATACGGCGTCATCGTCGACGACGCCGAGCGTGCCAATGCCGGCCGCCGCGAGATAGAGCAATAGTGGCGCGCCGAGCCCGCCGGCGCCAATCACCAATACCCCTGCACGCTGCAGTGCGGCCTGACCAGGACCGCCCACCTCGGGCAAAACGATGTGGCGTGCGTAACGTTCAAGCTCATCGGCGCTAAGCATGCCGCAAACATAGGCTTGAATGACTTGTGGAACCACTCATACCGTTGTGCAGCCACAATTGGCGTTTCCGCCCAATTCGGATAGCTTTGGGTGAGGGGGACCATGGACGTCAAGGCGGCGGCCGTCATTGCCGGCTTGGTGGTAGCGTGCGCGCCGGCGCTCGTGACGAAGACGCATGCGCGCGAGCCGGGTACCGCCGTAGCGGCGCTGCAAAATCCGGCCGGTCCGGCCGCCGAGCCGAGCAACAATGGGCGTCGGCGCCGGCCGCTCAAGGCCGCCCGTAAGCACAGCGGTGGCGAAACTAGCATCGCCAGGCAAGAAGACGCTTCCGCCGAAGTGCCGACGCATTTTTCCGAGAGCATCGGTTGGCGGCTGATCGAAGATCGGATGACCGGCGCACGCCTCGGCCTACCGGAAAAGCTGGTGCCACGGGCGAGCACCACCCGCAGCGGTAGCCGCTGGACGTCGGCGCAGGGACAAATTCAGATCGAAACGTTCCGGCTTGCCGAAGCGTCGCTCCCGGCCTTGTTCGAGGAAGAAAAGAAAGCGTCGCGGCGGCAGATCGTGTCGAGCGATCTGAAATCCGATTCCTTTATTGTCAGCGGCGTACAGGGGTTGAAATATTTTCTGGTGCGCGCCGCCGCCCGCGGCAACGAGGTGCGTGGTATCACCATTCTTTACGATCAGGCCACGAACGGTACGATGGAAGGCGTGGCGCACGCGATGGCTGCCGCCTTCACCGCCTTCCCCGATCCGAACGCACCGCCGCCGGCGGGGGTACGGCGTGCGGTCGAATATGGCAGCGCGATCGTGGTCGACGCGAACGGCGACCTGATTGCGCCGGCACACGTCACCGAGGATTGCCGGACCATTACCGTGCCGCCGTTTGGGCACGCCGACAGGCTGGCCGCAGACAAAGCGAGCGACCTGGCGCTCGTCCGCCTCTATGGGGTGCCTAACCTCGTGCCGGCACAGCTCGGCGAGGGGTACACAAGCGGCGACATCACCGTCATCGGTGTTGCCGACCCGCTCGCGCAGGCCGGTGCCGCAATTGCCACCAGCAGTACCGCGCACCTGACGGCACAGGGCGTCGATCCGGCGCCGAAGCCGGGATTCTCCGGCGCGGCGGCGATCAATGCGCATGGAGTTCTGGCCGGCATGGTCGACGTGAAGCCGGCAGTTCTTGCCGCCGGCGCCGCCGCGATCCCCGCCGCGGCCCTGGTTCCGGCCGACGCCATTCGCGCTTTCCTGCAAACGCAGGGCATCGCACCGCGTGCGAGCGAAACCGACCATGCCGCTGCCGAGCAATCGGTGCTGCGGATCATTTGTGTGCGCCAATGAGCACGGTCGTTTTCCGCGGCACCCAGAAGCACGCACAGGCCCTCGATGGTTGGGTCACGCTCAGCGCCTTTCAGCGAAGCAGCATGATTGTTGGCAGCGCGATTGTGGTTGCCGTCGGCTTTGCAGCGACGCGTCAGGCGACGATCGAGACGCCGCCACCCGCTATAGCACCGACCATCGCACCGCTGACGGCGAGCGTGGAGGTCACTGCCTCATTGTCGCCGTCAGCTGTTGCCGGCGCATCGCCCGTGCTCGATCGAAGCGCGCCGCCCGCACACGCAGCCGCCGATCACAGCAAGGATCAAGCGCGATTGGAGGACGGTCGCTTAGCGCCCCAGGTCTCCGCCGAGCCGGAGCCATCGAAGCTTTCCTTTATCAAATATTATCCGTATGCCGAAATCCCGCTCGCCGAAAAACCGGCGGATCTGGTGCTCGCGTCGCTGAAGGACGTTCCGGTCGGCACTCCGGTCGAGGAGATCCGGCGGGCTGCCGCTGCTTTCGGCATGAATTTCAGCTTCATGAAAGCTGTCGCCAAGATCGAATCCGATTTCGATCCGACCCAGCGCACCGGATCGTATATCGGTCTGTTCCAGCTCAGCCGCTATGAATTCAACAAGTATGGCTCCGGCGACATTCTCGACGCCCGCGATAACGCAATTGCCGCCGCCTACAAATTTCTAACCGAGGCCGATTTGTTTGAATGGGACACGCACAGAAAACCGACTTTCAGCGACCTTTATTTGATTCATCAGCAGGGTTGGCAGGGCGCCGCCGAGCATGTCGCGCATCCGGAACG
>JASHSY010000148.1 GCA_030040825.1 Xanthobacteraceae bacterium | reverse complement strand
TGATCGATCTGGAGGATGTCGCCGCGGCTGCGGCGCTGGTACTCACCAAACCGGGCCACGGCGGTGCGACCTATGAGCTGGTCGGCACCGAACCGCTGAGCCAGACCGCCGTCGCGGCGGCAATCGGCGCCACATTGCAACGTGCGGTACACGTCGCCGCGGAGCCGGTCGAGGAATGGGAAAAGCAAGCGCGCGCCGGCGGCATGGGCGCATACGAATGCGATACGCTGGCGGCGATGTTCCGTTATTATGGGGCTCACGGCTTGGTCGGAAACAGCAACACGCTGTCTTGGCTGCTTGGCCGTCCGCCGCACAATCTCGCGCATTTTCTCGGCCGGGTCGGTGCGCGCGGCGTCGACGAGTAAGAGCTGCGAACGTCGGGCCGACGGCGGAGTTATCGGAGCATGGCAAACGACGATGTCGAGGTCGTGATCGTGGGCGGCGGAGCGGCCGGGATTGCAGCCGCACGGCGCTTGCATGATGCTTCGATCCGCTGCCTGTTGGTCGAAGCCCGTCCACGGCTCGGCGGGCGCGCTTGGACCGTTGTCGAAGCGGGCTATGCGCTCGATCTTGGTTGCGGGTGGTTGCATTCCGCCGATCGCAATCCGTGGCGTGGCATTGCCGAGACGCAGGGCGCCAGCATCGACAAGTCGCCGCCGCCGTGGACGCGCTCATCGTTCGAGCGGGGTTTTTCCCATGTGGAGCAAAATGAATTTCAGGCCGCCATGGCATCGTTCTACGAACGGCTCGAACGTCTCGCCCGGGATGAGCCCGACGTTGCGTCCTCGTGCGCCTTGCAGCCCGGCAGCCCCTGGAACGGCCTGATCAATGCCGTCAGCACTTACATCAGTGGCACCGAGTGGGATCAAGTTTCGGCCAAAGACTTCGACCGCTACGCCGACACCGGCGTGAACTGGCGGGTGGTAGAAGGGCTCGGCACCGTTATCGCTGCTTATGGCGCCGGTCTGCCGGTCATGCTCGACTGCCAGGTGCGCAGGATCGACCACAGCGGCAAACGCTTGCGAATTGAAACATCGAAGGGTGTGATCGTGGCCGATCGGATTGTTGTCGCGGTCCCGACAAATCTGCTCGCTGCCGAGCAGCCCGCCTTCATGCCGGCGCTGCCGGAAAAAATACAGGCCGCGCGCGGATTGCCGCTCGGCCATGACGACAAGCTTTTCATCGCGCTCGAACACGCCGAGCAATTCGACAAAGATACGCGGGTATTCGGGCACATCGATCGCACGGCCACTGCCGCTTATCACTTCCGGCCGTTCGGCCGGCCGCTGATCGAGGCCTATTTCGGCGGCCGCTGCGCGGAAGAGCTGGAGGAGCGCGGCGACCGTGCGTTCTTCGACTTCGTGGTTTCCGAACTCGGCGATTTGTTCGGCAGCGATTTCACCCGGCGGCTCAAGCCGATCCGCATTCATCGCTGGGGCGCCGATCCATTCGCGCGCGGCGCATATTCATCTGCGCTTCCCGGGTTCGCCGATTGCCGTGCGACGCTGGCCGAGCCGGTCGACGATCGGTTGTTCTTTGCCGGCGAAGCCTGCTCGCCGCACGATTTCTCCACCGCGCACGGCGCCTGGCAGACCGGAGTGACCGCCGCCGATCAAGTGATAGCGGCGCGCACCAAGGAACTGGCGCATTAGGGTTACGCGGTGGCCTGTGCGGCCAACTGCCGCTCGCGCATCGCGTACCAAGCCCAAAACAGCAGCACAAAGATTGCGCCGATAAGTCCGCCGCCGGCAATGACGATCATGATGCGGTCGGCGCTCCAGCCGGCGCCAAGCAGCGCGCCCGCGATCAGCGGCCCGACGATTTGCCCGAAGCGACCCATCGCCATGCCGGCGCCGACACCGGTGGAGCGGATCGGCGTCGGGTAGATCAGCGCTGCAAGCGCGATCGCGCCCCCCGTTCCCAAACCCAGGAACAACCCGACCAGGCCGATGCCGGTCGCGGCGATCGCGACCGAAGCTGCGCCGTAGCCCAGCAGCACCGTAGCTGCAGTTCCGGCGAGGAATGCAGGAAACAAAGCAGCCATGATGCCGAAGCGCTGCATCAGACGCCCGGAGGTCGATTGGCCGATGAACCCGCCGAGCCCATTGAAGGCAATGACAAAGGCGGTGTCGGCGGCGGAAATTCCGTTCATACGCAGCAAGGCTGGCGTCCACAGGGTCACCACGGTGAGCACGCCAAAGCCCATGAAGAACGGCACCCACAAGAACAGCGTGCCGAGTGCGCGACCTCTGGTGAATAGATGCCGGATGGTGCCGCCGGCGAGCCGCTCCTCCTCGATCAAGAACCGCGTACCGGCGGCGAGATCGCGCACGCCCAAACGCGCGACGATGCGTCGAACTGCATCGGCATCGTTGCGGCGGGTCACCAGGAACTTGATCGATTCCGGCAAATACGCAAGCAGCACCACGACCAAAGCGAGCGGTATGATGCCGCCGATATAGAAAATCGCCCGCCAGCCGGCGTGGACAAGAAGATACGTGTTCATGAGCCCGCCGATCATCCCGCCAAAGGGAAACGACGACCACATCAGCGTTACCAAAGAGGCGCGCACCCGCGCGGGTGCGTATTCCGCGGTCATGGAAATAACGCACGGCGTTGCCCCGCCAAGACCGAGCCCGGCGAGGATGCGGAAGGCGACCAGCATGGAGACCGACGTTGCCAGCGCGGTGAGAATGGTGAATACGCCAATGATCGAGGCGGCGACGAGCAGCAAGGTCTTGCGGCCGAACCGGTCGGCCAACCGGCCGAACGTAGCCGCGCCAATCGTCGCACCGACCAGTGCGGAGGAGAATATCGGTCCGAAATTGGCGAGCTTGATTCCGAGTCCATCGGCAATGAACGGCGCCGCCACGCCAATCGACTGGGTATCGATACCGTCGAACAGATTGACCAGCGCGCAGCAGATGACGGTCCCGATCTGAAAGCCGGTGAGCGGTCCGTTGTCGATGAGGCGCGTGACATTCACCTCATCCGGCGCATTTGGCATGGAGCCTCCCCACCGGCTTTTTCTGCGCACGCTCGCAAGGCGCCAACGTGAGCCGGCACCGGCGGGACGGAATCCTAGCATGCGCCGTTCAGCGGAGTCATTGCGTGGGCAGCATGAACCCATCCGGCCCTTGCTTGCCTTGGTTTATTCGTTGTGCGCAAATATCTTTGCTGGGTAGAGTTTGGAAATGACGAGACGCGTTCTGCAATTTCAGCGGCGCGGCCGCGCGGTGCGTATCGGTGAGTTCTTGCCCCGCACCACGCTGCTCGACTGGCTACGTTTACAAGAGCGTTCGATCGGCACCAAGGAGGGTTGCGCGGAGGGCGATTGCGGCGCCTGTGCCGTGGTCGTGGTACGCGAGCGCGACGGCCGCCTGGTCTACGAGCCGGTCAATGCATGCATCACCATGCTCGGCCAGATCGACGGCGCCGAGTTGATCACCGTCGAGGATCTCGCCGACGACGGCGTGTTGCACCCGGTGCAGGAAGCCATGGCTCGCGACCACGGCTCGCAATGCGGCTTCTGCACGCCGGGCATTGTGATGAGTTTGTTCGCGCACTACCACGAATGCAGCGGCGCGACCAGCCGCGAAAAGATCAACGATGCGCTTGCCGGCAATCTGTGCCGCTGCACCGGCTACCGACCGATCGTCGACGCGGCGTTGGAAGTCTGTAACGGCGCCGACGATCAGTTCAGCCGCAGCGCTGCGGTGCGCCGCCGCGCGCTTGCCGCGCTCGACGACAAGGCCGATCTTTTGGTCGGCGATGAGCGCGCCTTCTTCGCCGCACCCGTGAGCGAGCAATCGCTGGCGCAGCTTTACGCGCAGCATCCTGACGCCACTATCATTGCCGGCGCCACCGACGTCGGATTGTGGATCACCAAGAAACTGACACCGGTCGACAAGATCATTCACGTCGGCCGGGTCGCCGAGCTTGCCGCAATCGAACAGACCGCCGACGGTTTCGCCTTCGGCGCGATCGTGTCGCTGGCGCGCGCCGCGCCGGTACTGGGATCGGTCGATCCCGACCTTGCGGAAGTGCTGCGCCGCTTCGGTTCGATCCAGGTGCGCGCAGCCGGCACGGTCGGCGGTAACATCGCCAACGGCTCGCCGATCGGCGATCTGGCGCCGATGTTGATCGCGCTCGGCGCCAGCGTCGAATTGCGCCACCGCGAAAGCATCCGCCGGCTGCCGCTGGAGAGCTTCTTTCTCGATTACGGCAAACAGGATCGCGCCGGCGGTGAATTCGTGCGCCGGTTGCTGGTGCCGAAGCTGCCACCAGCGACCCATTTCCGTGCTTACAAGATCACCAAGCGGTTCGATGAGGATATTTCTGCGGTGCTGGCGGCCTTCCGGGTGACCGTCGATGGCGGGCACATCGCCGAGGCCAGGGTCGCGTTCGGCGGCATGGCGGGAATTCCGAAACGAGCGAACACGGTCGAGGACAATCTGCGCGGTTTGTCGCTCACCGACTCAAGCCGCTGGCGTGCCGCGGCCGATGCGGTCGCCGAGGATTTCACGCCGCTGAGCGATCTGCGTGCCAGTGCCGCGTATCGTAGCCGCGTCGCCGGCAATCTGATTATCAAGGCGCTTGCCGAGATCGCCGGGATCGGTCCCGGCGTCACGCGCCTCAACGATCGCCGGACGGTGGCCGATGCCGCCGAGTGATGCCATGCTCGATGCGCCGCTCCGCCACGTTTACCAGCCGCTGCCGCATGACAGCGGCGCTAAACACGTACAAGGCGCCGCCGAATACATCGACGATATTGCCGAGCCGAACGGCACGCTGCATGTCGCGATCGGCGGCGCGCCGGTCGCGCGCGGCGTCATTCGCCGCGTCGATTTGAGCGACGTGCAAGGCGCGCCGGAGGTGGTGACGGTGATTACCGCCGCGCATATACCCGGCAAGAACGACATCTCACCGGCCAACGCCGATGAGCCGGTATTTGCGCACGACCGCATCGATTTCCACAGCCAGCCGGTATTTGCGGTGATTGCGAAAACGCGCGATGCCGCCCGCCGCGCCGCGTTGCGCGGCAAGATCGAAGTCGCCGTCGAGACCCCGAACGTCTCGGTGGAGCAGGGCAAGGCGGCCGGCGAACGCGTGCTGCCGGATTACGCTTTTACCAACGGCGATTACGCCAAGACGATTGCCGCCGCGCCGCATCGTTGCGCGGGGACCATCCGCGTCGGCGGCCAGGAGCACTTTTATCTGGAGGGGCAAGTCGCGCTGGCGGTGCCGGGCGAAGACGGTGCCGTCCTGGTTTACTCCTCGACGCAGCATCCGAGCGAAGTTCAGCACATCGTGGCGCGCGTCCTGGCGTTGCCGGATTCTTTCGTCACTTGCCGCGTGCGCCGCATGGGCGGCGGCTTTGGCGGCAAGGAAACGCAAGCGACGCAATGGGCGGTGATCGCCGCGCTGGCTGCGCGCGCCACCGGCCGGCCCTGCAAAATCCGCCTCGACCGCGACGCCGACATGGTGATGACCGGCAAGCGGCACGATTTCGCGGTCGCCTATTCGGTCGGTTACGAGGCCAACGGGCGCATTCGCGCCGTCGATCTCGATCTTGACGCGCGCTGCGGCTGCTCGGCCGATCTTTCCATCGGCGTGGTCGACCGCGCCATGTTCCACGCGGATAACGCCTACTTTCTGCCGGAATACCGCATCCATACCGAGCGGGTAAAAACCAACACCGTGTCCAACACAGCGTTTCGCGGTTTCGGCGGCCCACAGGGCATGCTGGCGGTCGAGCGGGTGATCGACGCCATCGCCTGGAATTTGCAGATCGATCCGCTCGACGTGCGCAAAGCCAATCTTTACGGTCGCGGGCGTGACGTGACGCCCTACGGCCAAACCGTCGAAGATCACGACGTGGCGCCCCGGCTGATCGAACAGCTCGAACGCACCTCGAATTACCGCGCTCGCCGCAAGGAGATTGCGGAATTCAATGCGCGCTCGCCGATCCTGAAGAAGGGCATCGCGCTGACGCCGGTGAAATTCGGCATTTCGTTTACGCTGACCCACCTCAATCAGGCCGGCGCGCTGGTGCACGTCTATCAGGATGGTTCGGTGCACCTTAATCACGGCGGCACGGAAATGGGCCAGGGCCTGTTCCAGAAAGTCGCACAGATCGCCGCCGAGGAGTTCGGCATCGAGCTCTCGCGCGTGCATATCACCGCCACGTCGACCGACAAGGTGCCGAATACGTCGGCGACCGCCGCCTCATCCGGGACCGATCTCAACGGCATGGCGGTGCAGATCGCGGCGCGCGAGATCAAAGGGCGGCTGCGCAAGTTTGCGGCCGAAAACTGGAATGTCGCCGAGGAACTCATCAGCTTCCGCGACGACCGCGTTTTTATCGGTAACGAGAGCATTCCTTTCGGCGAATTGGCCAAGAAGGCCCATGCCGGGCGCGTGCATCTATCGGCTGCCGGCTATTACAAAACGCCGAAGCTCCACTGGGACCGCGAAAAGGGCAGGGGCCGGCCGTTCTTCTATTACGCCTACGGCGCGGCTTGCAGCGAAGTGTTGCTCGACATTCTGACCGGCGAGATGAGCGTTCGCCGCGTCGACATCCTCCACGACGTCGGCCGCTCGATCAATCCGGCGCTCGATATCGGCCAGATCGAAGGCGCGTTCGTCCAGGGCATGGGCTGGCTGACGACGGAGGAGCTGGTTTACGACGACAAGGGCCGGCTCCTGACCCACGCACCCTCGACCTACAAGATTCCGGTCGCCTCCGACGTGCCGCCGGATTTCCGGGTGGCGCTGTTCGATGGTTCGAATCGCGAGGAATCAATCTATCGCTCGAAGGCGGTCGGCGAGCCGCCGCTGATGCTGGCCATTTCGGTATTCGCGGCCGTCGCCGATGCGATATACTCGCTCAATCCGGGGCGGCCGGTCGCGCTCGACGCTCCCGCCACTCCGGAAGCGATACTCAAGGCGATCGGCCCGGTCGATGCAGTGGCCGCGCTCGCGCCGCGTTAATATCTAACCGGCATGATCCCGCGGACGGTGCTGCGAAGAGCATAAGCGAGATGGCGAAGGTCTGGACCCGCATACGGGACGCGATCGAGCGGTACGGCAGCGCCGCGCTGTTAAGCGTGGTCGGCGCCGCCGGTTCGGTGCCGCGCGGGGCCGGCGCACGCATCGTGCTGCAACCGGACGGCGGCTTCTTCGGCTCGATCGGCGGCGGCCGACTGGAATATGAGGCGCTTGCAGCAGCGCGCGCGCTGCTCGCAGCGGGACGCGGCAAGGCGCAGTTCCGCGATTGGCCGCTTGGCCCCAATCTCGGCCAATGCTGCGGCGGGATGGTGAAAACGCTGACCGAAAGCTTCGATCGCAACGACCTGCCAATGGTCGCGCGATTGATCGAAGCGGAGCAGGCTGGTGCGTTCGCGACGAACAGCCGCCTCAATGACGACGGCAGGATTGTGCGCACGCTTGCGCGGTACGATGCGATCGACTGGAGGACGCACGCAGCCGCGCCGCCGGCGTCGTTCGCCAACATGCCGTTCCGCGAGCAATTCGGCGAGCTGGTCACGCCGGTGTTGTTGTTCGGCGCCGGCCATGTCGGCCGCGCGCTGGTGTTGGCGCTGGCGCCTTTGCCATTTGCCGTGCGCTGGATCGATAGCCGCGCCGACCAGTTTCCGCAGCATATCCCGCAAAGTGTCGTGACCGTTTGCACCGACGCGTTCGGGCGCGAATTGGCCGACGCGCCGCGCGACGCCCTGGTCATCGTCATGACCCATTCGCACCCGCTCGACTTCGACATCACTGCGCAAGCGTTGCAGCGCGGCGCGTTCGATTTTGTCGGTCTGATCGGCTCGGAAACCAAGCGCGCGCGGTTCATGAGCTGGGCTCGGCAACTTGGCATCCGCGAACGCGAGCTCGACCGGCTGGTCTGCCCGATCGGCATCACGGCGATCAAAGGCAAGGAGCCGGCGGTGATCGCCGCCGCGCTTACTGCGCAACTCCTCGTGCTGCACGAGCAGGCTGCGGTAACGCAGACGAGTCCCGCGACTCAGCCGGCGTAATCGAATCTCCGCTTTGAGTCTTTGACGCTGCAGTGCAAGCATTCGTGCGATTTCGCAACGCGTCCTTGTCTGGCGATTCACGGAACTAAAATCCTGCTGTCGCGTTCGCTGAACGGACCGTCCCGGAAGACCGTGGACGCGGAACAAGGCAACAGGAGACGCTTAATGAGTTATCGTCGCAATGTGCTGCTCGCGGGCATTGCCTCGCTGGCGTTGGTCGCTGGGGCTGGTTTTCCGGTCTAGTCGGACGTGACGGCGGGGCGGCGTCGCCCCGCCGTTATTCCGTCGCGGCCGCGATGCGATCGAGTTCGGCGATGGCGCCTGCCTTTGCCGCCACCGGCATCAGCGAGGCCTCGAAGCCGTTGCGCACAATGGCGATGATTTCATCGCGCGTCAGTCGGAGTGCATCCGTCACCGCGCGGTAATTTTCGTTCACATAGCCGCCGAAATACGCCGGGTCATCGGAGTTGACGGTGACGGCGAGACCCTTGTCCAGCATTCGCCGCAGCGGGTGCCGGGTCAGATCGTCGATCACGCGCAATCGCAAATTCGACAGCGGACATACCGTGAGCGCGATCTTCTCGCGCGCTAGCCGCCCGACCAGCGCCTCGTCTTCGAGCGAGCGATTGCCGTGATCGACGCGGCCGACACCGAGGATGTCGAGCGCTTCCCAGACATAACTCGGCGGTCCTTCCTCGCCGGCATGGGCGGTGACGAACAAGCCGGCGGCGCGCGCACGCGCAAACACATGGGCGAATTTGCTTGGCGGATGGCCTCGCTCGGATGAATCGAGCCCGACACCGACGATCTTGTCGCGGAAGGCCAACGCCGAATCCAAAGTCTTCTGGGCGTCGGTTTCGTCGAGGTGGCGGAGAAAGCACATGATCAGGCTCGCCTCAACGCCGAACTGCCGTTTCGCGTCGGCGATGGCGCGGGATAGCCCGTCAACCACCGTGCCGAAGGCGATGCCGCGGGTGGTGTGGCCTTGCGGATCAAAGAACATCTCGACGTGTCGGACATTGTCGACGTGGGCCCGTTGCAGGTAGGCAAAGGCGAGGTCGTAGAAATCCCGCTCCGCGATCAATACCGACATGCCGCGATAATAAATATCGAGGAAGTCCTGCAAATTGCCAAAGTGGTAGGCGCGCCGCACAGCCTCTACCGAGGGGTAGGGCAACTCGACATGATTGCGCTTGGCCAGCGCGAACATCAACTCCGGCTCCAGACTGCCTTCGATGTGAATGTGCAGCTCGCACTTTGGCAGCCGCTGGATCAACTCGCGCGTATCGGACATGCGAAGCTCCTGCCGAAGCCCTAGCAAACGCGCCGGCGGACGAGAAGCATTGGCGTGAATTAGTGCAGTTGCCTGAATCCGGCAATGCGGCGGCCACGGCGCAGTCGCGGTTCCTTTGCGTCGGTGATTCGAACGGGGGAAACGTCATGCGAACCGGCTGGTCCGAGGCGCGCCTCAGGGACTGATTTTAAGCGCCGGTTCGCCGGCGATATAGGTCTGGCGAACGGCACGGTCGTCGCCCATGGTCATCAGCACAAACAATTCCTCTTCGAGATCGCGGACGGTTTCCATGCGGTGCGCCATCGCCGGCGTTGACCGCGCATCGAGCACGACCAGATCCGCGTAAGCGCCCGGCGCGATGCTGCCAATCTCGCGCTCACGGCCGACCGCCGCGGCGTTTCTTCGCGTCATCAAATCGAAGGCGACGAGCGCCGGCAAATTCTGGCCTTGCAACTGCATCACCTTGTAGGCCTCGGCGGCGGTGCGCAGCATCGAGTAGGACGT
>JASHSY010000147.1 GCA_030040825.1 Xanthobacteraceae bacterium | reverse complement strand
TCTCGCTTGTCGCGGCCGCAACAAAGGCCGGCCAAAGAAAGGCAAGCCTCGGCGATGTCTGGCAATTTCCCGGCTCATACATGCCGCTGTCCCCACATTTCGACTGCCATGAATGTTTAATTGGAAGCGTAGACCTTGATGTGGGTCAAATGAAACACTGCCCTGGTCGGTGAAAACACCTCATAAGCTATTCGAGCCGAGGCGTTGTCATCTTGGAACATCGTGCCGAAGTTCTGCGCAGCGGCATGCGGCGTTCGCGACACGCCAATTGGCCGGATTTCGCAATTTTGGCGATGACGGTCGCCATCATCGTGCTCGCCGGCTTCGGCGTGCAGCAAATGTTCGGTCCGATTTCCGCCGCTCGTGCACCGGAAATTTCGCTCGCGCCGAGCGCGCTGCCGAACTATGCGCTGCGAACGACGATGCGCATGCTGGCTGCGCTGATCATCTCCCTTCTCTTCACGCTGGTCTATGGCACGATTGCAGCCAAAAGCCGTCGCGCCGAGATGGTACTCATTCCGCTGCTTGACGTTTTGCAGTCCGTTCCGGTGCTTGGATATCTGTCGTTCACAGTCGTTTTCTTCGTATCCCTGTCACCGAATAGGATGTTTGGTGCCGAGCTCGCCGCGATTTTCGCGATCTTCACCAGCCAGGCCTGGAATATGACGTTCAGCTTTTTCCAGTCTCTGCGCACCATTCCGATCGATCTCGACGAGGCTAGTCGCGGATTTCGTTTTTCCGGCTGGCAGCGCTTTTGGCGAGTCGAGGTTCCTTTTGCCATGCCTGGCCTGATCTGGAACACGATGATGTCGATGTCCGGCGGCTGGTTTTTTGTCGTCGCCTCCGAGGCGATTGTCGTCGGCGATTTGCAACTGTCGCTGCCCGGTATCGGTTCATATGTGGCGCGCGCGATTCAGGAACGCGATCTGGCCGCGGTCGGGTGGGCGATCGGCGCCATGGCGATCACTATTCTGATCTACGATCAATTGTTGTTTCGTCCCCTCGTCGCCTGGGCGGATAAATTTCGTTACGAGCAAACCGCCGCCGCCGTCGTACCGCGAAGTTGGATAATAGATTTGTTTCGACGAACGAAGGCATTACGAACGTGGTTAGCCGCCATTGGATCGTTGATACAATTGGTTGCACGCGCCCGGATGTCGGAACGATCCAGCGTTTTTGCATTGGGCCGATCAAAAATATCTTCGCGTTTGATTGACGTCCTTTGGTACGGCCTGATTCTCGCTTGCGTCGCTTATCTCGGACTGGAAACGATGCACGTCGCCCGTGCGGAATTAGACTTGACCGACTTAATCGACGCTGCCCGGAATGGCGGGCTGACGCTATTGCGTGTCGCTGCTCTAATCGCCATCGCAACGCTCATCTGGGTTCCGATCGGGGTCGCAGTCGGCTTGCGACCGGTGCTGGCGGAAAAGGTCCAACCGGTTGCGCAGTTTCTCGCCGCCTTTCCGGCCAACCTTTTGTTCCCCGTTGCGGTCTATTTGATCGTGCGATTTCATTTGTCGCCGGTTATCTGGTTGAGCCCGCTGATGATACTGGGCACGCAATGGTACATCCTCTTTAATGTGATCGCCGGCGCCAGCGTTTTTCCCACTGACTTGCGCGAAGCGGCGAAGACATTTCGAATCGGCCGTTGGCGCTGGTGGCGCGACGTCATGCTTCCAGGCATTTTTCCGTATTACGTGACTGGCGCGATCACCGCTTCCGGGGGTGCATGGAATGCAAGCATCGTGTCAGAAGCCGTGAACTGGGGTCCGACCAAACTCAACGGTTTGGGGCTAGGCGCCTACATTGCGCAAATGACCGAGGCCGGCGATTACCCGCGTATAGCGCTCGGTATTGCGGTCATGTCGGTGCTGGTGGTCGCGATGAATCGGCTTCTGTGGCGACCGCTTTATGCTTACGCCGAGCGCCGAACGCGACTCGATTGAAAGGCCCGATCTTGTCAGATGAGAGCGCGATTATTCTCGACCTGCGTCAGGTGTCCATGGCATTCGCCAAGCGCGACGGCGATCCCCTGACCGTGCTTGACCGCATCGATATGTCCATCCGTAGCGGCGAGATCCTTGGTTTGCTCGGTCGATCGGGATCGGGCAAATCGACGCTGTTGCGGATTGCCGCCGGCCTGATCAAACCGACATCGGGCGAAGTGATCTATCGCGGCATCCCACTGACCGGACCGGCTGAGGGAATTTCGGTCGTATTCCAGACATTCGCGCTATTCCCCTGGCTCACGGTGACAGAGAATGTCGAAGCCGGACTTGATGCGCTTGACTTACCGCGAGCGGAAGCTCGCCGCCGCGCGCAGGATGCCATCGACCTGATCGGCCTTGATGGATTCCAGTCGGCTTATCCCCGGGAGCTTTCCGGTGGCATGCGTCAGCGCGTCGGCTTTGCCAGAGCTATGGCAACCCGCCCCGACGTGCTCTTGATGGACGAGCCGTTCTCCGCCCTTGATGTTTTGACCGCCGAAACCCTGCGCACGGATTTCCTCGACCTTTGGGAGCAAAAACAGCTTCCGACCAAATCGGTCGTTATGGTCACGCACAATATCGAGGAGGCGGTGCTCATGTGCGACCGTCTCATCCTTTTGTCTTCCCATCCGGCGCGGATTGGAGCGGACATCAGCATTACGCTACCGCGTCCGCGCGACCGGCTCGATGAGGAGTTCGGCAATATCGTCGACAAAATTTATGCGGCGCTCACAGCGCGAACGATTGCTTCACCGGAGGCATCGAAGCAAGGGCATGGCCTGGGACGGCCGCTACCGCGAGCCTCGGTGAACCGCATAGCGGGCCTGATCGAGATCATCCAGAGCTCGCCATATAACGGACATGCCGCGCTTGACGACCTGGCCAGATCGCTTTCGCTGGAAGTCGACGACCTATTCCCCGTCGGCGAAGCCCTGCACATTCTCGAATTCGCCGAACTACAGCATGGGGCCATAAAACTGACCGCAGCCGGACAAGTCTTCGCTCGCAGCAACACCGACGAGCGAAAAAAACTGTTCAGAGAACATCTCCTGCGATTCGTGCCGCTGACCGCCCATATCTGCCGGGTTCTGCATGAGCGCGATACACACCGAGCGCCGCGCTCCAGGTTCGAGATCGAGCTGGGCGATCATCTGACGCACCACGACACCGAGCGCACGTTAAGCGCCGCAATCTACTGGGGGCGGTACGCCGAGCTTTTCGCTTACGACGACAAGACAAAAACCTTTTCTGTCCCGCCCGGCCTGCGAGCGCCGGGGCGGGCACCTTGATTCAGATCAAGGCTGGTCATCGGAAGCATATCATAAATATTTTCATGGAGTGGCAAGAGATCCTCAGCGTTCCAGGAGAACGCGATCTGGAAGTCGCCGTCATCGACGAAGCCGGAGTCCATCCCATTGCATTCCGCTGCTGCTACAGGGATGGCGTGTGGATCAACGCTGGTACTCGGAAACCGATCGACATCCATCCCACCCACTGGCGCGAATGGAAAACCGGCTGAGCTGGCGAACATTTTGCGGCTATTGTCCGTCCAAGCTGCGGCTAGGATCGATGCCGGCTACGGCCCTCGCCCTCCTCTTATTGGTCGGCGTATCGGCCGCGTTTGCGAAAAAGCCAAATGGCGAAATGGCAGCCTTGGCGCGCCAAGGCCGCGCACTCGCCGTTCGATTATGCGCACAATGCCACGCCGTGGACCGCAGCGGCTCGAGCCCGCATCCCGGTGCGCCGGCGTTTCGTGCGCTCGGCGAAAGGGTGGACCTCGATACCTTCAAGGATCAGCTGCGTAACCAGTTCTCGAGCGGCCACCCCGACATGCCGACTTTTCGCTTCAGCCGGGCCGATGCCCGCGCGCTGACCGCGTATTTGCGAGCAATTCAGGGCGAATGATGATCTTGCCGCGGTTGATCGAGATCAAAGGCAACCGCGGAAATCGGATCGATATTTTTTCAGTTATTGGAGGTGTCCTATGCGCAAGCCAATTCCTGATAAGGCCGAGGTCGCCGTTGAATATCCGGACAAGCTGTACATCGGTACGTTCGAGCACACGGCGCGATTCGAAGCTCATTTTGAACAAAACGGGATATCATTAAGCCTGTACCACTCCGGCGGTCCGGACACCCGCAAAAGCGTTCGGATGCATTTTCACTGCGCGCTGTTCGCCGAAATTCTGCGCGAGCTGGCAAAAACGGCGACATCGCTGCAAAAAGACGACATCGTACACCGGGAAGATCTGCGCGAAGCCGCCAAACGCTTTTACGCCGCGCTCGAACCGGATCCGCGCGACACTGACGTTGCCAACCTCAGTCCCGATGAAGAGGTACGGCTGTTGCACATCATGGAATAGTGCCGGTCCTCTCCGGCAACGGTCTAGTCGGCGTCCGGTCGGCACGCGTGGCGTATTTTTTCCACCAGCCCGTTGCCGAGAAACGGCTTTTCCACAACCGGAACGCCGATCTTTGCAGCGCGCGCGCTGATAGCCACATTCGGCTGACTGACAATCAAGATAGCAGGGGTGGATATATTTTGTGCGCGCAGTTTCGTAATGAGCTCCATCCCGGTCATGGCTGGCATCCGTTGATCGATGACTAAACAATCCGCCGCTTGTACCGGCCTATCCTCGATAAATTCGGTGGCGCTGCCATAAGCGCGAACCGAGAACCCCTCCAATTCGAGCGAAAATTTCAGCGAACTGCGGACGGCAGGATCGTCGTCGACGACGGCCACAATCGGCGGCGGAACGGCCGGCAACGCCTGGGTGACTTCGGTCGGCAAAGTTGCCTCGTATGAGCCAATTTATCGTCAGAAACCACACATCCTGGAGACGCCGCATTGACTTGGCTCAAAGCGGACCAGTCGCCGTTAGGCAGGCGAATCCCCCGCTAAAATTCCGGCAATTAATGCCATCCGCACGAGTTCCGACAGCGAGGCCGCCCGCATTTTGTCCATAAGATTGGCGCGGTAGATTTCCACGGTGCGCGGGCTGATCCCAAGGTCGTAGGCGATCTGCTTGTTGGCTCTCCCAGCGACCAGACCACCGAGCACGTCACGTTCGCGGTTGGAGAGAGCCGAGATTCTGCTTTCGATGTCGGCACGTTCGGCCTGGCGCTTAGCCTCGCCTTGCTGTCGCTCCAGCGCGGCGCGTACGCTCGCCAACAAAACCTCATCGTCGAAAGGCTTCTCCAGAAAGTCGATGGCGCCAAACTTCATCGCCTCGACCGCTAGCGGAACGTCGCCATGGCCGGTAATGACGATAACGGGTACCTCGATCTTCATCTCGCGCAATCGGCGCAACAAATCGAGGCCACTCATTTCGGGCATGCGGATATCGGTGATCACACAGCTCAATCGCGCGTCGGGCAAGCTCTTGAGGAAAGCCGGCGCCGAGGGGAACGCTTCTGCCTCAATCTGCGCGGTATGCAGCAAGAAAACCAGGGACTCGCGCATCGCTTCGTCGTCATCAATGACGTGGACAAGGACTTTTTCAGACGACATTGGCGGCATCCTCCTTGCTGACCGCGGGCAAGGTAAATGAAAAAATTGTCCCACCGCCAGGATTCGGGCGCGGCGCAATAGTGCCACCATGCGCCTCAATGATCGTGCGGGAAATCGACAGACCGACGCCCATGCCCTGCCGTTTCGTGGTAATGAACGGCTGAAACAACTGGCCGGTGATCTCCGGCGCAATGCCGGAGCCGGTATCGGCTACATTGATCGCAACCATGTCCTCCGGGGTAGCCGCCGTAGAGAGGACCAGCTCGCGTCGTTCCCCATCTTCCATGGCTTCAATGGCGTTGCGTACCAGGTTGAGCAGCACCTGTTGAATTTGTACCTTGTCCGCCAACACAAACCCGGCGCGCGGATCGAAATCGAAGAGTACCCGGACACCCTTATCCTTGGCGCCTACCAGCGCCAGTGCGCTTGCTTCCTCGATCAGCTTCCTTACGTCCTCTACCCGCCGCTCGCTCTCGCCGCGCGCTACGAAGTCGCGCAAGCGCCGGATAACCTGACCCGCGCGCAAGGCCTGCTCGCTGGCTTTGTCCATTGCTTCGCGCAGAGTCGCCGCGCGTTCATCCGTGCTGTCTTCAAGCAGTCGGCGCGAACCCTTCATGTAGTTGGCGATCGCGGACAGCGGCTGATTGATCTCGTGCGCGAGCGCTGACGCCATTTCCCCCATCGCGGTCAGCCGTGAGACATGCACGAGCTCCGATTGCAATTCCTGCAAACGCGCCTCGCTTTCCTGCCGCTCGGTCAGGTCGCGGATAAAACCGGTGAATAAGCGCTGAGTGCCGGTTTTTACTTCGCCGACGCTGAGCTCAAGCGGGAAGGTGGAGCCATCTTTGCGCTCACCGACCACGACGCGGCCGATGCCGATGATTTTACGTTCACCGGTCTTCCGATAGCGTTCCAAATAAGCATCGTGCTCTTCCCGGTAGGGTGACGGCATTAAAATATTTACGTTTTTACCTATCGCTTCCACGCTGGAATAGCCGAATAGTCGCTCCGCCGCATGACTGAAAGATCGCATGGTGCCCTGCTCGTCGATCACAATCATAGCGTCGGGTACGGTGTCGAGAATCGATTTAAGCTGGGCTTCACCGGCCATCGCAGCATCGGCGCTCGCGTGTGCGGCAAGACGCGCGCGGCGCAATAACTCGCCGCGCCATGATGCTCCAGCACCCACGAGCGTGAAAACGGTCGCGTTGATAAAGTCGGAAGCCGTCAAAGCGCGCGTATCGGCCGCCAAAAACAGGCCCAACAGCAGCCCGAATATGGTGGCAAAAATACCGGGACCCCATCCACCGAAAGCCGAGGCAATCAGAATCGCCGGGAAAAAGAAAATATAGGACGCTTGGCCGCCGAGTTCGGACGATAGCGCCAGGCGAATGGCCAATGCCACTGCAATTGCCATCGCCGCGATGCTGTATTGTTCAATAACGCTGCGTGGAGCGGACAACCGGAGCGCCCACCTGGCTGCCAAAGATTGCGAACGGGGGACGGCTTCTGTCATCGGCATGCCGGCGATTGTTGCGAATTGACGCCTTTTATCTGCACCGCCGTCCCGGAGGCCCTCCGGGATATCCCTTATGGCGATTACCTGAATTTCTCGCCTTGAACCCGAGCATTACCAATACCTCCCGAGGCTCATGGAGGAAAGGGTCATGCTCACTCAGACAGCAAACCGCGGTGGTGCCGGCGTCATTGGCCGATTTGCACCAGCAAAGCAATCCGGATCTGGCGCTGCCACACGCGTAGGCGAACAAAACGCCCTCGGACAAACCATGCAGCTTATGGGCGCGCTGATGTCGTATCCGCGCAATTCGGAAATTTTCGGCGAGCATGAGCCGGCGGACTACGTTTATAAGGTGGTCAGCGGCGCCGTGCGCACATACAAAATTCTCAATGATGGCCGTCGTCAGATCGGCGGGTTTTATCTGCCTGGCGACATCTTTGGACTGCAGCTCGCAGAAGAGCATTTGTTCTCGGCTGAGGCAATCAGCGACACTAAAGTGCTGGTGGTCAAGCGTAGCGCGCTGACGAGCCTTGCCGGCCGCGATGCGACGATCGGCAGGGAGCTATTTAGCTTGACCAGCCGCGAATTGCGGCGGATGCAGGATCGCATTCTTCTGTTGGTCAAAAGCGCGCAGGAGCGTGTGGCAAGCTTCCTCCTCGAAATGGCCGAACGCGCTTGTGCGAACAATGCTGTCGAATTGCCGATGTCACGGCAGGATATCGCCGACTATCTCGGCCTGACGATCGAAACAGTTTCGCGCACGCTGACCGGTCTGGAAGCTACCGCAACAATCGAAGTGCCGTCATCGCGAAGGATCGTCCTACGAAATCGTTCGGCATTGAATCGGCTTAATGGCTAGGTCTTGTTCCGGCCGATCCGCAAACGGAGGAAACTATGCGCGTCAGCGATGTCATGACCCGAAACGTCATTTCGGTGCGGCCAGACGAGACAATTCTCAAAGCAGCGAGGCTTATGCTGCAAAATCGGATCAGCGGCCTACCGGTTGTTGATGTTGCGGGCGGCCTGGTGGGTATGGTGACGGAGGGTGACTTCCTGCGACGTACTGAGCTCGACACCGAGCGGCGGCGGCCGAAATGGATTGACTTTGTGCTCGGTCCTGGCCGGATTGCCGACGAATTTACTCATACCTCCGGCCGCAAGGTCGCCGAAGTAATGACCGAGAATCCAGTCACCATTGGAGAGGATGTTTCTCTCGCCGCCGCCGTAGAGCTGATGGAGGGTAAGCGGATCAAGCGCTTGCCCGTGCTGCGCGACGGCAAGGTCGTTGGCATCATTAGTCGTGCCAATTTGGTGCGCGCTCTCGTCAGTTTGGCGCACGAATCCGAACCCGCAGGCGACGATGCAACGATTCGCGATCGCATCCTCGCGGCATTTGCCGCACAGCCTTGGGCTCCGCGAATCGACGTGACGGTTAAAGACGGCATTGCCGAGTTGTGGGGTACCATTACCGACGAGCGCATGAGGAAGGCGTGTATGGTCGTAACCGAAAACGTGCCCGGCGTGCATCGGGTACATGATCACATCGTTTGGGTTGAGCCGATGTCGGGGATGGCTTTTCCTTCGTCGGAGGATGAGGCCGCTCGACCGGAAGGTGTCGTGACGCGAGACTCCGTTTCGGCCGTCTAAGAATTTGCAGAAACAGGCGGCCACCTTGCACAAGAATCGAAAACTTCACCTTGTCGTTCAGGGGATAGGTCTCCTGGTCCTGGGCCTAATCTCTGTCCCGCAACTGACGCGCAGCGAGGAGGCACTTTCGCCGGCAGCGCAAAGAGGATTAGCCTTCGTGCAGGTTCATTGTGCGCGTTGTCATTCTGTCGCCCGCGTCGGGGGCAGTCCTCTGCCGATGGCGCCGCCGTTCCGAACCCTGCATCAACGATATCCGGTCGAGAATTTGCAGGAATCGCTGGCGGAGGGAATTATCACCGGCCATCCCTCGATGCCGGAATTTCAGCTCGATCCCGGTCAAGTCACCGATGTCATTACCTACCTAAAAACGTTGGAGCGCTAAAGCCGTAAGGTTACCAGCACGGTAGAAGGCTCTTGCGGGTCAGACTCGATTTGAAAGCCGAGCTCTCGGCACATATCGAGCATCACGGCGTTCTCTCGTAGAACCTGGCCGGTAATCGTCCGTAGCCCTTCACTGCGGGCATATTCGACGACCAACTGCATGAGCAGCCAGCCGAGCCCATGCGACTTGAGATCGGAACGGACCAGCACCGCATATTCGCCGCTCTGGTAGCTCGCGTCTGAGTGAAGACGGACAACACCCAACATGGCCCCGCTCGCTTCGTCGATCGCGATGAATGCCATGGCGCGTGCGTAATCGATTTGTGTGAAACGGGCAATGAATGTGTGGCTGAAATCCTTGACCGGGGCGAAGAAGCGCAACCGCAAATCCTGCGGCGTCACCGCAGCGAAGAATGGCGGATAGAGCGGTTCATCTTCCGGGCGGACCGGACGAACCAGAATCGGCGTTCCGTCTCGCAATTTCATGCGTCGCACCCATTCCGCCGGATAGGGACGTATGGCGAAGCGCGGATTGCCGCGATACGCGCGCTGTGATGCGGCTATCGGCGCGAGCGACATGCGCGCGTCAACGGCGATCACGCCCGTTTCATCGGCCAACACCGGATTGAGGTCGATTTCTCGAATTTCCGGGAAATCGGCGACGAGCTGCGAAAGCTTTACCAGAAGAAGTTCAATAGCGAGCTCATCGGCGGCGGGTACGTTGCGGTAAGCCTTCAGGATGCGGGAAACCCGCGTTCGTGCAATTAATCCCCGAGCCAGATCCAGATCGAGCGGCGGCAACGCCAGTGCCTTGTCGCTGATGACCTCCACGGCAGTCCCGCCCTGCCCGAATGCAATGACCGGACCGAAGGTCGGATCGTCGGCCACCCCGACAATCAGCTCGCGCGCCTTCGGCCGTACGATCATGGGGAAGACGGTGACGCCGGTAATCCGCGCATTGGGCTTGGCCGCCCGAGCTTTCTTCAGGATGTCATCGGCGGCCTCGCGCACTGCGCGCTCGTTGGCGAGATTGAGCCGCACCCCGCCGACTTCGGATTTGTGAACAATGTCCGGTGACTGAATCTTGAGGACGACCGGCGTGCCGCCGGCAAGAAATGGCTTTGCCGCCGCGACCGCTTCGTCGGGATTTAGCGCCAGTACTGCCGGCGTCATCGCAATCCCATAGGCGGAAAACACTTGTGACAACTCGGCCGGGTCGAGCCAAGTGCGTTTTTCACTCAGCACAGCGTTCAGCACGGGGCGCACTGTGTCGGGATTAGGCGCAAAATCTCGCGGCAAGCTCGCTGGCACTGCCATCAACAAATTGCGTGCTTCCTGGTAGCGCACGAGATGGGTGAACCCGAAAACCGCAGCCGTCTCCGTCGCGTAGCTTGGGATGCGGGCGTCCTCGAACACTTTGGCAGATGCATCGCTTTGGCCGATCCACATGGCGAATATCGGCTTCGACCGTAAGAGTCCGGTCCGGTGTTGCGCGGCGACTGCGACCACGGATTTCGCGGCGGCAGCGGGAGAAGCAAGCGCCGTTGGGACATTCATCACCAGAACGGCGTCGTTGGCTTCATCGTCTAGCAGACGATCAAGGGCGATCGCATAACGCGCCGCATCGGCATCGCCGGCAATATCGACCGGGTTTGCCTGCGACCAGATCGGCGGCAGCGCGGCGTTGAGCTTTTGCATCGTGGCGGGCGAGATCGCGGCCAAATCGCCGCCAAGTTCTACCAGGCGATCGACTGCTAGCACCCCGACGCCGCCGCCATTGGTCAGAATGGCGAGCCGTTTGCCGCTCAGCGCGGTGAGATGACCGAGCGTCTCCGAGGCCGCGAACAATTCGTCGAGGTCGAGGACGCGCAACAGGCCTGCGCGGCGAAAAGCAGCGTCATAGACAGCATCCGATCCCGCCAGTGCACCGGTGTGGGTCAGCGCAGCTTTTGCGCCCTGAGCGTGTCGTCCGGATTTGATCACCAACACCGGCTTCGCCCGCGCCGCCGCGCGTGCTGCAGACATGAACTTGCGCGCGTCGCGGATCGATTCGACATAAAGCAGAATTGCCCGTGTTGCGCGATCCATGGCGAAGTAGTCGAGGAGATCGGCAAAATCGACGTCGATGCTGTCACCGATCGACACGATTGCGGAGAACCCGACACCGCGTACCGCGGCCCATTCCACCAAGCCCGCTGCAATAGCGCCGGACTGCGAAATCAGGCAGAGATCTCCGGCCGGTGGTGTCGATGCAGCGAAGCTTGCGTTGAATTTCCACCGCGGCACGAGAACCCCTAAGCAGTTGGGCCCCACGAGGCGCAGGCCGCTCGCGCGCGCTGTCTGCTCACAACGCTCAGCAAGCGATGCCGGACCATGACCAAGACCGGCAGTAATAACGATGGCGACCGGGGTGCCTTTCTGTGCAACGGCGGCGACAGCGTCCGGAACCGCCGGCGGCGGTACCCCGATGACCGCAACATCGGCAGCTTCCGGCAAATCACTGTAGGACTTGACCGCGCGAACGCTCTCGATCTCGTCGTAACGTGGATTGACCAGATGAATGGCGCCGGGGAAACCGGCGCTGCGAAGATTGGCCAAAACGGCGCGTCCGGACGAGCTTTGACGCGGCGATGCGCCGATGACCGCCACCGAGCGTGCTGAAAACAGTTTATCGAGCCTATAAGTCGACATAACCCCGATCTTATCGCGCTGCCAAAATAAGCAAGCGACGGTGGAGACGCGTTGATTTAGCTCAAGGGTGCCGCCGCCCCCTGTTTACACTCGCCTCGCCCCTCGCTGTGCCGGTGAAGCCGGTTTGCTTTTGATTTGAATCAAGGCCGGCGTCGCTGAGACCTTATGATTTATTATAATTCGATGTGG
>JASHSY010000146.1 GCA_030040825.1 Xanthobacteraceae bacterium | reverse complement strand
TGCGCTATTCCTTCGATGCCTTGCAGGAGCCGCACCGCTTCGGCGAGGCCAGAGGTCTGTCCCGGCGGCAGATCGACCTGGCTCGGATCGCCGGTCACCACCATGCGGCTGTTCTCGCCGAGCCGGGTCAGCAGCATCTTCATCTGCATGGCGGTGGTGTTCTGCGCCTCGTCAAGGATGATCGCGGCGTTGGACAGTGTCCGGCCGCGCATGAAAGCCAGCGGCGCGATTTCGATCTCACCGGTCTGCAAGGCACGCTCGACGATGCGTGCGTCCATCAAATCGTACAGCGCGTCGTAAATCGGCCGCAAATACGGATCGACCTTTTCACGCATGTCGCCGGGCAGAAAGCCGAGCCGCTCGCCGGCTTCGACCGCCGGGCGGGAGAGCACGATGCGGTCGACTTCCTTGCGCTCGAACAATAGCACGGCTTGGGCGACCGCGAGCCAGGTTTTGCCGGTGCCGGCCGGGCCGGTCGAGAACACCAGCGCGTGGCGCTTAAGCGCGCGGATATAGGCATCCTGCGCCGGCGTGCGCGCGCGGACACGCCGCTTGCGCAAATTGATCTCCTCGAGGTTTTCTCGCGGCGATGCGGGGTCAAAATCGAACAACGAGCCTTGCGAGATGGCGAGCCGAATCGTGCCATCGACGTCGCCCTGCACCAATTCGTCGCCGCGCTTGAGCCGGTCATAAAGACTCTCCAGCACACGGCGGGCCTGCTCGCAGGCCGCGCGCGGTCCTTCCAGCGTAACGTGGTTGCCGCGCGAGGTTGCGGCGATGCCGAGACGACGCTCGATCAATGCGAGGTTTTGGCCGTATTGCCCGAACAGCGCGGAAGCGAGACGATTGTCATCGAAGGATAGAACGATCTGGACGGTGTCGTTCGGCGCGACGATCGATCCGGCATCAGGCGTTCGCATTCAGGCTCCTGCGTCCCTAACCCTTACCCTCCCCTGCAAGGGGAGGGATGAACCGTCGAAGACGGTTCGGGGAGGGGTCGGACCCCACCCGGCTCGCGTAGCCAACGCGCCGAATAGGCTGTTGCTGGCAACTTCGGTAACGGTGACGTCGGCGATTGCGCCGATCAGCGACTCCGATGCATCGACCTGAACCGGCTGGAGATAAGGCGAGCGGCCGACGATCTGGCCTGCGTGGCGGCCCGGCCGTTCGAACAGCACCGAAAGGGTGCGGCCAAGACAGCCGCGGTTGAACGCCGCGTGACTGCGGTCGATCGCCTGTTGCAGCCGCTGGAGCCGTTCAGATTTCACCGCCTCGGCGACCTGTTCGTCCATATCGGCGCCGGGAGTTCCAGGCCGCGAGGAATACTTAAATGAGAATGCGCCGGCATATTGGACGTCGCTAACCAGACTGAGCGTGTCGGCAAAGTCGGCATCGGTCTCGCCGGGAAAGCCGACGATGAAATCTGAGGTCAGCGCCAGATCGGGACGCGCCGCGCGCAGCCGCGCGACTACGTCGAGGTAATCGGTGCGGGTGTGGCGGCGGTTCATGGCGGCAAGAATACGGTCGGAGCCCGATTGCACCGGCAGGTGCAACTGCGGCATCAGCGCCGGCAAATCGCGATGTGCCGCAATCAAATCATCGGCCATGTCGAGCGGGTGGCTTGTGGTGTAACGCAGCCGCTCGACACCGCGCAATTCGGCGAGCCGTTCGAGCAACCGCGCCAGCGACCACGGCCGTCCGTCGGGTCCGGCGCCGTGATAGGCGTTGACGTTCTGGCCGATCAGCGTGATTTCTCGCACGCCGGCTGCCGCCAGCCGCTCGACTTCGGCAGTGACCTTTTCAACCGGGCGTGAAGTTTCCGCGCCGCGCGTGTAAGGCACGACGCAAAACGAGCAGAACTTGTCGCAGCCTTCCTGCACGGTGACGAAAGCGGTGACGCCGCGCGCGCGGATGGTGGCGGCGCTCGGCGCAGCGAGTCGATCGAATTTGTCATCGACCGGAAATTCGGTATCGACCAGCGGACCGTCGCGGCCGGCACGAACGATCAGTTCGGGCAGCCGATGATAGTTCTGCGAGCCGACCACGATGTCGACCGCGGGCGCCCGGCGGATGATCTCGTCACCCTCGGCTTGCGCGACGCAGCCGGCCACCGCGATCAGTACGTCGCGGTCAGCTTCAGCCGCCGCTTGTTTCAGGCGGCGCATGCGGCCAAGCTCGGAATAGACCTTCTCCGCCGCCTTCTCGCGGATATGACAGGTGTTGAGGATGATCAGATCGGCGTCCTCAGCAGTGGCGGTTTCCGTATAGCCTTCCGGTACCAGCGTGTCCGCCATGCGCCGCGAATCGTAGACGTTCATCTGGCAGCCGAACGACTTGACGAAAAGCTTGCGCGAACCTGTCATCCTGCCTCGAATCTTCGGCCGGTTTGGCCCCCTGCTATCTTACCTTCTCCGCCTGGGCCCGTCAGCCGAGGTCGCGGCGCAGTGTCAGCGCTGTCGCGCCGCCGTCATAATAACCCGGCCGGCGTCCGACCTCGTAGAAGCCTGCCCGCCGGTAGAGCCGCATGGCCGGCGTGTTATGCTCGCCGACTTCCAGGAACACCGTACGCGCGCCGACGCCGGCGAGGCGGCGCAAATGCAAATCGAGCAGCGGCCGGGCGAAACCGCGTCCGCGCCACGATGGCGCGATCGCGACCGACAGGATTTCGGCTTCGCCCGCGGTCACGCGCGACATAATGAAGCCGGTGAGGTTGTGGCCGGCGGCGGCGCGATGGGTGACCACGGCGGGTTCGGCAATCAGCCGGCGGAATTCGTCCTCGCCCCAGCCGCGCTGAAATGAAGCGGCGTGGATCGCCGCGATGGCGGCCGCGTCGCCGGTGCGTGCTTCCGCAATCATCGGCTCGGTGCGGCTCAACAGGCGAGAGACGAAGTTCGTCATCGGCGCGGCAGCTGGGCGGCGTTTTGCGGTTGCGCGTCCGGCGCGCGAAGATATTGCGGCTTCGGTGGCGATTGGCCTTCCTGTACGACCGCGCCAACCCGCGCCACCCAGGCGATATCCGGCGCCGGTCGCGCATCGATCAAGGCCGGAGCAGCGTCGGCATCGGTCAGTGCCGCGGCAACCGTTTGCGCCGCTGAGCCGACGATACAGGCGGAGGCCGCCGCCGCCGCATGCACGGCCTCGCCTAACGGGGCAAGCCGCGGCGGCGTCAGCGTACGCCCGCCTGGAGCGAAAACCTGCAGATAGACATGGGCGTGGCGCGCGTCGATCGCCGCCACGACCGGAAACCTGTCATCGGCTGCCATGTGCGGCGCGGCGTAGGCTGAGAGCGTCGATAGGCCGACGATCGGCTTGTCTGCGGCAAGCGCGATACCGCGCGCGGCGGCAATACCGACGCGCAGACCGGTGAAGCTGCCTGGTCCGGTGGTCACTGCAATCCGGTCGATGTCGGCGAAAGTCAAATCCGCCTCCTCCATCACCCGGTGTAACAGCGGCATCAACGCTTCGGCGTGGCCGCGGATCATCGGCAAGCTTTCGCTTGCGATAATTCCGCCATAGGCGGTGTCGAGCACCGCCGCGGAGCATGCCGCCAGTGCGGTGTCGATGGCAATTATGCGCATGGATCAGTTGCGCGACGGACCGCGTCGCGAACTCGCCCCGTCACGTCGGTCGTACTTCGGTAATATCCGGAATGAAATGCCGCAACAGATTTTGGATGCCGTGCCGCAGTGTTGCCGTGGACGACGGACAGCCCGAGCAGGCACCCTTCATGTCGAGATAGACGACGCCGTCCTTGAAGCCGCGGAAGGTAATGTCGCCACCGTCATTGGCCACCGCCGGCCGCACCCGAGTCTCGATCAATTCCTTGATGGTGGCGACGGTGTCGGCATCGGCCGGGTCAAAGAATTCATCGGCGTCGCTCTGCGCGGCGTTGCCGGCTGCAAGCAGCGGCGCCCCGGACATGTAGTGCTCCATAATGGCGCCGAGGATCATCGGCTTGAGCTGTTGCCATTCGCCGCCGTCCTTAGTGACCGCAATGAAATCAGAGCCATAGAAGACGCCGCTGACGCCGTTGATGTCGAACAGCCGTTCGGCCAACGGCGACTGTGCCGCCTCGTTCTTGTCGCGCAGTTCAAGTGTGCCGGTATCGAGCACCGCCTGGCCGGGCAGGAATTTGAGGGTGGCCGGATTTGGCGTCGCTTCGGTCTGGATGAACATGGCTGCCTCTGCCGTCGTGGGGAAAGCTGTCGAATCTATTCTACTACGTGGCGAATTTCCGTGGAAGTTCAAGGGTCATAACGCCAGGCGCCGATGCAGTAAATACCGCCAATCCTCACGATAAAGCATCGATTTCGTCATCGGTCAGATGCCCGGGCACAATGGCGACAGGAATCGGATAGTCGCCGGCGGTGCGGCCGATGGTGGTTACCAGCGGCCCCGGCCCTTCGGCGCCAACGCCGGCGGCCAGAACCAGGATGAAAATATCCTCATCCTCGTCGATCACCTTGAGGATCTCCTCGGCCTTGTCGCCCTCGCGCATCACCTGCTCCGGCGCGATGCCGGCGATGCTATTGGCGCGTGCGGCGTATTTTTTCAGTTCCGCATCGGCCTCGTCGTGCGCTTCCGCGCGCATGATGTCGGCGACGCCGAGCCATTGCTGACTCTGGCCTTCCATGTCGTTGACCCGAAGCATCACCACATTGCCGCCGATTCGCGCCGCGCGGCGGCTCGCGAAGTAAACGGCGCGATCGCATTCTTCGGTTTCGTCGATCACGACCAGAAGCTTGGGCTTGTGGCCTGCTTCGTAGCTGCGGCGCCTGCGCGACATGGATTCTCCGGCCGCCGCAAGGCTGCCACGGCGGCGCCTGTTCCGACAAGCCTCCCCGTCATCCTGAGGTGCGAGCCATAAGCGCGTTTACGCGCGTCTTTGACGCGCTATGGCGAGCCTCGAAGGATGCGCGGCCGAAACGCTCGGGCCGTCGCCCTACGAGGCTCAACGCTTCGCGCCGAGCGCCTCAGGGTGACGGAAAATAATTTATGCGCGGACGAAGCCGACGATGTCCTTGACCGCCTTCATGGTCTCGCCGGCGATTTTTTGTGCGCGGGCGGACCCGTCGGCGAGGATAGCGTCGATCGTGGCGGGATCGCTTTGCAGGCGCCGCATCTCGGCGGCGATCGGGCTTAGCTTCTCTACCGCCAGTTCGGTCAGCGCCGCCTTGAAGGTGGAAAATTGCGCGTTGCCGAAATCCTTGAGCACGCCGGCGCGCGTTGTGCCGGCAAGCGCCGCGAAGATGCCGACGAGATTGTCGGCCTCCGGTCGCGTCGCCAGACCGTTCTCCTCGCTCGGTAACGGCTCCGGATCGGTCTTGGCGCGCTTGACTTTCTGCGCGATGGCGTCGGCGTCGTCGGTGAGATTGATGCGCGATTGATCGGACGCGTCCGACTTCGACATTTTCTTGGTGCCGTCGCGCAGCGACATGACGCGGGTGGCTTCGCCGGTGATCAGCGGCTCGGGCAGCGGGAAAAACGTGTCGCCGAAGCCGTGCACGCGGATCGACTCGCCGAAGTCATTGTTGAATTTTTGCGCGACGTCGCGCGACAGTTCGAGATGCTGCTTCTGGTCCTCGCCGACCGGCACGTGGGTGGCGCGGTAGACCAGAATGTCGGCCGCCATCAGCGTCGGATAAGCATAGAGGCCGACCGAAGCGTTCTCGCGGTCTTTACCGGCTTTCTCCTTGAACTGCGTCATGCGGTTGAGCCAGCCGAGGCGAGCGACGCAGTTGAATACCCAGGCAAGCTCGGCGTGCTCGGCCACCTGACTCTGGTTGAATACGATGTGCTTCTTCGAGTCGATGCCGCAGGCAATGAAGGCGGCGGTGACTTCGCGGATCGCCTTGGGCAATTCCGTGGGCTCCTGCCACACGGTGATCGCGTGCAGATCGACGACGCAATAAATGCAATCGTAGCGGTCCTGCAGCTCGGCGAAGCGCTTGATGGCGCCAAGATAGTTGCCGAGATGCAGATTGCCGGTCGGCTGCACGCCGGAAAACACCAGTTCCTTAAACGCCATCCCATTCGCTCCGCCGGCAGA
>JASHSY010000145.1 GCA_030040825.1 Xanthobacteraceae bacterium | reverse complement strand
GGGGCGCCGCGCTTTCACTGGGATGAAATCCCGCTGGCGCGGGAAATGCCCGACACGCGCGCCATCGATCTTTTATTCGCACCGGCTGGTGTGCCGGTCTTGCGTTCGCCGTCGGTGGTGAATATGGGCAATCCGCACGCGATCTTCTGGGTTGACGATCCGCAAGCCTACGATTTGCGCACTATCGGCCCGCAGCTTGAACATCATTCGCTGTTTCCGGAGCGCGCCAACATCACCCTGGCGGCGACGCCGGTGCGCGACCGTGTCGTGATCCGCACCTGGGAGCGCGGTGCCGGCCTGACCAAGGCCTGCGGATCGGCGGCATGCGCGGCTGCTGTCGCGGCGGCGCGACTTGGCCGGACCGCCCGCCAGGTGACGGTGACCTTGCCGGGCGGCGATCTCGCGATCGAATGGCGGCAGGCCGACGATCACGTGCTGATGACCGGCCCGATCGAATTTGAGCGCAAGGGACGCTTCGACGCCGCGCTGTTTGCCGGCGCGAGCGGGTGATCCGATGACCGTCGAAGTGGTCACCTTCGGCTGCCGGCTCAATGCCGCCGAATCGGAAGTGATCCGCCGCGAAGCGGAGCGCGCCGGTTTTGACGATACGGTTGTGGTCAACACCTGCGCCGTTACCGCCGAAGCGGTGCGGCAGGCGCGGCAAACCATCCGGGCGCTACGCCGCGAGCGTCCACAGGCTAAAATCATCGTCACGGGCTGCGCGGCGCAAACCGAGCCGGACACTTTCGCCACCATGCCGGAGACCGATGGCGTCCTCGGCAACACCGAAAAGCTCAACGCGGCGGCGTGGATGCAGGCGCGGGCTTTTGGCGTCGCCGACGCGCCGAAGGCGCTAGTCAACGACATCATGGCGGTCAGGGAAACCGCCGCGCATTTGATTGAAGGTTTCGCCGGCCGCGCGCGCGCCTTCGTCCAGGTGCAGAACGGCTGCGACCATCGCTGCACGTTTTGCATCATCCCTTATGGCCGCGGCAATTCGCGCTCGGTGCCGATGGGCGCGGTGATCGATGACGTGCGGCGGCTCGTCGGCAACGGCTATTGCGAAATCGTGCTCACCGGCGTCGACATCACGAGCTATGGCGGCGACCTGCCGGGAGCGCCAAAGCTTGGGGCGCTGGTGCGGCAAATCCTCAAACATGTGCCGGAACTCAAGCGGCTGCGGCTGTCGTCAATCGACTCGGTGGAGGCCGACCGCGCGCTGATCGATGCCTTTGCCGATGACGCGCGGCTAATGCCGCATCTGCATCTGTCGTTGCAGGCCGGCGACGACCTCATTCTTAAGCGCATGAAGCGCCGGCACACGCGCAGCGACGCAATCGTCTTCTGCGAGACGTTGCGTCGGCTGCGGCCGGATATTGTCTTTGGCGCCGATATCATCGCCGGCTTTCCGACCGAAACCGAAGTCATGTTCAGAAACTCACTCGGTTTGATCGACGATTGCGGCTTAACGCACCTGCATGTCTTTCCGTTTTCGCCGCGAACGGGCACTCCGGCGGCGCGAATGCCGCAACTCGATCGCACCATCGTTAAGGAACGGGCGCGGCGCTTACGGGCAAGTGGCGCGCTCGCGCTGTGCCGTCATCTCGATGCGGAAATCGGGCGCGACCGCAGCGTCCTGACTGAGACGAGCCGGCAGGGGCGAACCGAGCAATTCATTCAGGTTTTGCTGACACAGCCGGGAACGCCAGGCGCCATTGTCATGCGGCGTATTACCGGACACGACGGCAAACAATTGCTGGCCGCATAAACTAGAATCGAGCCAATCCCGGAGAACTTATGATGGACGAGACCGCGCAAAATCACACAATCACGAGCGCCGCGCAGCTCGAGAAACTGTATACCGATGCGCCGCGCGGAGCCGCGGTGTACAAGGAAACCGACCACATCAGCACGCAATACCGGAGACTGATTGAGGCCGCGCCGTTCTGCGTCGTTGCGACCAACGGCCCCGAGGGGCTCGACTGTTCGCCGCGCGGCGATCCACCCGGTTTTGTGCGGGTCGCCGACGCGCACACGCTGCTGATCCCCGATCGTCGCGGCAACAATCGCATCGATTCGCTTCGCAACCTGGTGGGCGATCCGCGCATCTCGTTGCTGTTCCTTATTCCCGGGGTTGGCGAGACCATGCGGGTCAACGGCCGCGCCAAAATCTCCACCGATCCGCAACTGACCGAAAGTTTCGCCATCAACGGCAAGACGCCGAAATGTGTGCTGGTGGTGACGGTCGAGCGCGCCTATTTCCAATGCACCAGAGCAATCATTCGGGCAAAGCTATGGGAGGAGTCGAGCAAGGTCGATCGCACGACCCTGCCGACGGCCGGCGCGATCCTCGCCGAACTGACGGCCGGCAAGATGGGCGGCGGCGAATACGACCGGCTCGCGCCCGAGCGCATCAAGCAGACGATTTATTAGATTCCTCCGCCGCTTCGCGGGCGCCGTTTCGTACATCGTGCTCAGCTTCGCTCCAGCCGCACTCCGTCAACGCCGCGCGCATGTGCGGCGGCACCGGCGCTACCACGCGGATCGGCGCGCGATTTTTGTACAGCGGCACCACGATTTCGCGGGCGTGCAGATGCAGGATCGGGCCGCCGTTCCGCGGCGCGTTGCCGTAGACCGAGTCGCCGTGAATCGGCCATCCCATTTCCGCGCAATGGACGCGAAGCTGGTGCGTGCGGCCGGTCAGCGGCACAAGCGTAAGCCAACTCATCGCGGCGGTCTTGCCCATCACCTTCCATTTGGTGACCGCCGGTCGGCCCTGCGGATCGTGCTTCATCCACCAGCCACGCGATTTGTCGAGACGGCCGAGCGGCAGTTCGATCACGCCGTCATCGGTCGCCGGCGCGCCATCGACGATCGCCCAATAGGTCTTGCCGACGGCGCCATTCCGAAACAGCTTGCCAAGTTCAGCCAGCGCCTTGCGGTGGCGCCCAAGCACCAGGCAGCCGGACGTATCGCGGTCGAGCCGGTGCGCCAGCGCCGGCGGCCGCGGCAGGCCGAAGCGCAATACGTCGAAATGATCCTCGACGCTTTCTCGACGGTTGGCGCTGTTTATCGGGCCGGCATGCACCGACAGGCCGGGCGGCTTGTCGATTATCAGCATCAGCCCGTCGCGGTAGAGGAGCCGCGATACCATCTGTTCCGGGGTCATGGCACGTAGCTTGTTGCTTCGCTTGGGGAAACCGCTATCACGGGCCACGGCCATGATCCAATTCGATTGAATCGGATCATGGCCTAGATTCTTTGTTGGTCGCATGATCTTTTCCGAAAACCAGCGGCCACTTTTCGGGATCATGCTCGCATGAACGACGACGCCAAGGAAACAAAACGCAGTTGGTGGCAACGCCTCACCGGCGGGCTCAAGCGCACGTCATCGGCGCTCGGTAGCGCGATCACCGACCTCGTCGCTAAGCGCAAGCTCGATGCCGAGACGATTGCCGAGATCAAGGACGCGCTGATCCGCGCCGATCTCGGCGTCGGTACAGCCGACCGCATCGCGGCTGCGCTCGGCGCAAGGCGGCACGAAGCCGGGATTTCGGCAGACGAGATCAAGGGTGTGGTCGCCGCAGAAATCGAGAAGGCTCTCGTTCCGGTTGCGCATCCGCTTGCCATCGATCCGGCGATAAAGCCGTTCGTGATCCTGGTCGCCGGCGTGAACGGTTCCGGCAAGACCACCACCATCGGCAAGCTTGCGGCGAAGTTCAAAGCCGATGGCCGCAGCGTCATGCTGGCGGCGGGCGATACGTTTCGCGCTGCCGCCATCGAGCAACTGAAAATCTGGAGCGAGCGCACCGGCGCCACCTTCATTGCACGCTCGGCCGGCGCCGACGCGGCCGGCCTGGTGTTTGACGCTGTACGCGCGGCGAAGGAGCAGAGTGTCGACGTCCTGCTCATCGATACTGCCGGTCGTTTGCAGAATCGCACCGAACTGATGGAAGAGCTGGAGAAGGTGGTGCGGGTGATGAAGAAGGTCGATCCGTCCGCGCCGCATGCCGTTCTGCTCGTGCTCGACGCAACCGTCGGCCAGAACGCGCTGTCGCAAGTCGAATTGTTCCGCAAAGCAGTCGGGGTGACCGGTCTGGTGATGACCAAGCTCGACGGCACCGCGCGCGGCGGTATTCTGGTGGCGCTCGCGACCAAATTCGGCGTGCCGGTGCATTTCATCGGTATCGGCGAAGGCATCGACGATCTGTCGCCATTTTCGGCGCGGGATTTTGCCCGCGCCGTCGCCGGTATCGATTGACAATTTACGCCGCATCCCGGTCGCGCTACAGACACATCAACACATGACCGACGCCACCAAATCCCAGCTCAATCCGCTTCTGAAACTCGCCTTCGACCTGGGCCCACTGGTGCTGTTCTTCTTCGCCAACGCGCGTTACGGCATTTTCGTCGCCACCGCGACGTTCATGGTTGCGGTGCTGGCGGCGCTGGCTGCGTCCTATGTGCTGACCCGGTCGCTGCCGATCATGCCGGTGGTCACCGCGATTATCGTCTTGGTGTTCGGCGGCCTGACCCTGGTTCTGCACAACGACGTATTCATCAAAATCAAGCCGACCATTATTTACGCGCTGTTCGGCGCGGTGCTGGTCGGCGGGCTTTTCTTCGGCAAATCTTTCCTGGGTGTCGTATTCGATTCGCTGTTTCAC
>JASHSY010000024.1 GCA_030040825.1 Xanthobacteraceae bacterium | reverse complement strand
GAGCAATGCACCTGATAGCCGACGCCATTGACGTCGACGATGACGAAATCTTCGCCGTAAGAATCGATGATGCCTTTGAGCTTACCGATCATCGTTTTGCAGTAGGCCGACCCGTTTCATCATTCACTAGCCGAAGCCGCGAGACTTTTCTAAGTCCGCCTGACTTCTTTTCGAGATGAGCCGGAAACATTCCGATGCACTTCAGATTATAGCCGGTGTCGCGGAACGGGCCTGAAATGCAGTGGGCCGTGCGATGGCCTTCACCAGCGCCGTGTGAGTGCCACTTATCGCAGAAGGGGCACCAAAAGACGTAAAGCGGTTGGTTAGGCAGATCGACTGGAAGAAAGTAACAGGCCACAGTTGGTGCCGGTGTCTGCGTTTTCATGCGAACCTCTCAAGAGCCGGTTTTAATACTTTGATTGTGACGCTCTGCCGGTGATGCGCGTGCGTCACCGCGACAGCGAGCGCATCGGCGGCGTCGTCGGAAGACGGGTCGGCCTTGGGCAGCAGCACGCCGATCATCATGCGGATTTGCGCCTTGTCGCCATGGCCGGCGCCGACGATGCTCTTTTTCACCAAATTGGGCGCGTATTCTGACACCGGTACGCCAGCTTTGGCCGGCACCACGATGGCAATGCCGCGCGCCTGGCCGAGCTTAAGCGTCGCCTTGGCGTCCTTGTTCACGAAGGTCGCCTCGACGGCGGCTTCGTCTGGACGAAATTCGTCGAGAATGCGCATCAAGCTGTCGTGGATGACGACCAGCCGCGCCGCCAGCGACTCCTGATTGTTCGTCGTCACCGAGCCGCAGCCGAGAAAACCAAGCCGGTTGCCGGCAATCTCAACGATACCCCAGCCGGTGCGGCGAAGTCCCGGATCGATGCCAAGAATGCGAATCGGACGCGTCATGCCAGTGGAATTGATAAACCCACCGCCGGCTCAGGCAAGCTTCCAAACTTGCCGATTCCGACCACCCCACCTAGAATCAACGGATGCTCGATTGGAACGACTGTTCCGCGGTGGAACGTTTGCCCGGAAAGGGCGGCGGCGAGTGGCTTTTCAAGCACACGCGCATCCCGGTCCGGGCATTGTTTGAAAATCTGGAAGGTGGCGCCGGGATTGACGAATTTTTGGAATGGTTCCCCGGGGTGACGCGCGAGCAGGTCGAGCTTGTGCTGCGGCACGCCGAGCAAAGTCTGGTGACGTGAGCGTGCAAGCCGTCATCGTCACGTGAAAATACTTTTTGATCATGGAACACCGGCACCGCTTCGCCACGCCTTGGTCGGTCACGTGGTTTCGACAGCCCACGAAATGGGATGGAGCGAGCTCGACAATGGCAGTCTCCTGTCAGCAGCCGAGAAAGAATTCGATGCAATCATCACGACGGACCAAAATATCCGCCATCAACAAAACCTTGGGAGCCGTCGGCTGGCGATTTTAGTGCTGCCGACGACAAATTGGCGACAAATTCAGGTTCACGAGAGACGGATTTGGGACGCGGTAAATCAACTGCGCCCAGGGGACGTGGTTGAGTTGCGAGTTTAGCGCTTAAGCGCTCAACCGGTCTAGCAGCGCGTCGGAAACCTCGAAGTTGGCGTAAACATTTTGCACGTCATCGTGCTCGTTGAGGCTGTCGATCAGCTTGATGACCTTCTCGCCCTGCTCGTCGTCGACCGCGACGGTGTTTTGCGGCCGCCAGACCAAGGCCGACTTGCGCGGCTCGCCGAATTTTGCTTCCAGCGCCTTGGCGACCGAACCGAAACGATCCTGGGCCACATAGATTTCGTGACCGTTCTCGCTTGATGTCACGTCGTCGGCGCCGGCCTCCAGCGCCGCCTCGAACATCGCGTCCGCGCTCGCCGCCTTGGCATCGTATTCGATAACGCCGACATGATCGAACATGAACGACACCGCGCCGGTTTCGGCGAGGTTGCCGCCACTTTTGGTGAAGGTCGCGCGCACGTCGCCTGCGGTGCGGTTGCGGTTGTCGGTCAATACTTCGACAATGACGGCGACGCCGCCGGGTCCGTAGCCTTCGTAACGGATTTGCTCGTAATTCTCGCCTTCTCCGCCTACCGCTTTCTTGACGGCGCGTTCGATATTGTCCTTCGGCATATTTTCCGCCCGCGCCGCGATGATGGCGGCACGCAGCCGGGCATTCATATCCGGATCGGGCACGCCCATTTTTGCGGAGACGGTGATTTCGCGCGCGAGCTTGCCGAACAGCTTGGACTTGGCCGCGTCCTGCCGCCCCTTGCGGTGCATGATATTCTTGAATTGCGAATGTCCGGCCATGATCGACTTCCGCAGCGTTTGCCAGTCAGGAAATAATGCAGCAGCGGGTCGAAACTCAAGCCCAGAAGGCGGGGGTGGCCTGTTCCAGTCTGCCGCCGAGCCGCACCGGCGCGACACGCACCGCCAAGCCGGTTTTCGGATCGGTTTCAACCGCAACCCCGCACAGCGTCGCCTCGCCGGAAGCGGCCTCAAAGCGGCCGGACGTGATGCGGCGGGTGAAGCGTTGCAGCGGTTCGTCCTTGACCATGCCGATGACCGAATCGTAGTCGCCGGTCATACCGACATCGCTCATGAATGCGGTCCCGCCGGACAGGATGCGCAAATCTGCCGTCGGTGTATGCGTGTGGGTCCCGACCACGAGGCTGGCACGGCCGTCGCAGAAATGGCCCATCGCCTGCTTCTCGCTGGTCGCTTCGCCGTGAAAATCGATCACGATGGCGTCGGCGCGGTGCCGCAACGGGCACGCCGCAAGCTCGCGATCGATAGCGGCGAACGGATCGTCCAGCGGATCCATGAAAATACGGCCCATAACGTTGACCAGCAAGACGCGCGCACCGCCCTTGGTTTCGCACAAGGCCATACCGCGGCCAGGCGTGCCGGTTGGGAAATTGATCGGGCGAAGCAGCTGCGGCGCACGTTCAATGAAGACGAGCGCTTCTTTTTGATCCCAGGAATGATTGCCACCGGTGATGGCGTCCGCGCCGGCATCGACCAATTCGCGATAGATCGCTTCGGTGATGCCGAAACCGCCGGCCGCGTTCTCGCCATTGATCGCAACGAAATCAAGTTTCCAATCGCGAATGAGACCGGGCAAGCGCTCGGTGACGACAGTCCGCCCGCTGCGGCCGACCACATCGCCGACGAACAGAATGCGCATGCTCAACGGCCCCGCAAATCGATCACCTCACGCTCGGTTAGCACGAGGTCGAGCCGCGCGTCGCGGGGCGTTGCCGGCACCGCCGGAACCTCTTGGGTGGCGAAAGCCAGACCGACCGCCACAATCGCTTTTCGCGCCCGCAGTTGCGTGATGGTCATGTCGTAATAGCCCGCGCCATAGCCGACGCGATGGCCGGTCCGATCGAACGCAACGATCGGCACCAAGAGGATGTCGGGATCAACGGCCGCTGCAGTGGGCGCGGGCTCGCGGATGCCCCAAACCCCTTGCACCAGCGGTTCGCCGAACGCCCATTCGCGCATGACCAGCGGCTTGCCCCGCCCGATGACCACAGGAAGCGCAAACCGCACCCTGTCGACGGCGAGTTTGCGCATCAGTGGCTGCGGATCGAATTCGTTCTTGAGCGGCATGAACGCCGAAACAATCATGCCCGGCGCCAGCGGGAGCGGAAATCGCCGAGCGGAAATGATCTCGGCCGACGTCGTGTGCGTCACCGCTGGCAAAGCGTCGCGACGCGCAATGGCATCACGACGGAGCACGGCTTTCGCATCTTCAGTACTCGGCGTTGCATTCATGATCGACATCAGTGCGGAGCCGCCTGGCCGTTGAAGCGTTCGATCCCGGGTTCCCTACGAAAGTAGGTGGGCACCGTATGTCCGAGCCCAGGAGCCCGGTCAGGGACAGTTCCCTTAAGGATCGATAAGGCCCCGGGGATTTGGCTCCTGACGTGCCAGGCAGCCCCGCGGCAACAATGTAGTCCGGCGGCACGAGCGACGCCATCACCCAAGCGCAACACTGCTGCCGCCAATGGTCTTATTCAACTTCCTGGTAATGGTCTCGATCCGCTCTGCGGCCGAGGTGAGCGCTGCCGCGAGGGCCGCCTGCGAGTTCTTGTTACGGTCGTCGGTCGCCGCCTGTGCGCCCTTGATCGCCGCCAACTCCTCATCCAGACGTCGGAGGCGTTGCGTCATCTCGCCAAGTTCGTCGGCAATGGTAATCGCCGCCATGACGGTCAGCCGGGTATCGCCGATCTCACCGAATTTCGCGCGCAGGCCCTCGATCCGGCGATCGAGTTGTTGCGCCAATTCCGTCAGGTGCGCTTCCTGGCCATCCTCGCAGGCCATGCGGAATTGGCGTCCATTGATGGTGACGTTGACTTGGGACATCTCACCCTCGGCTGACTCCGCGACAGCTTACCCTTAATCGTTCTGCTCGAGTACGCTACGGATTGTCTCGATCGCCCGCGCGATGCGCAGCGCTGCGTCCCGATTGGCAACCTCCAGTCCGCGAGCGCGCGCCGTCGCCTGATCAAGCTCGCTGGCCAGCCGCGCCCGATCCGAGCCGAGCGCATGAATCTGGGTTGCCAACGCTTCTTCATTGCGATCGGTCTCGCCGCGTCGCTCGGCAGACGCTTCCAGCGCGTCGAGCGCGAGCGTCAGGCGCCGAGCTGCAACTTCGACTGGGTCGGTGTCGCCCATTCGGCCATCCATCGCGGCCATTTGGCCGCCATGCCGCCCCATCGAAAATCCTGCGGCGGCAAGGATTTATCAAAAGAACCTTACGTCGTATCGAGCAAGAGCGTCAACGTACAAAGCACCGCACACAGAAGGCTGTGCATGACGCCTCTCCGCCGACCGATCACGCAATTGACTCAAGGCTGTCGCATGCTAATGGTGCGCGCCCATTCTTGCGATTGCAGCGGCGATGTACGCGCGCCGCGCTTGGCCCGTTTCATGGCGATGCCGGACCGTTTTGCCGCGGCGAGTGCAAATCTCGCCCAGGATCAACGTTTTCCTTCGACGGGCGCAGCTGCGAGCGCGCGCATCGACCATGACCGCATGGCCAATGCCATCCGTGCGCTTGCCATGGATGCGGTCGAGCAGGCGAAATCGGGACATCCCGGCTTGCCGATGGGCGCCGCCGACATCGCGACGGTTTTGTTCGCGCGGTTCCTCAAATTCGACCCAGCCGATCCGGCGTGGCCCGACCGTGACCGCTTTGTGCTTTCGGCCGGCCACGGTTCGATGCTGCTGTACGCGCTGTTGCATCTGCTCGGCTACGAGAAGATGACGATCGCTGAAATCCGGCGGTTCCGGCAGATGGGTTCGCTCACCCCCGGTCATCCGGAATACGATCACACACCCGGTATCGAGACCACGACCGGACCGCTTGGGCAAGGAATTGCCAATGCCGTCGGCATGGCGATCGCCGAGCGGCATCTGGCCGCCGTGTTCGGCGGCGACATCGTCGATCACGCGATCTACGTACTCGCCTCTGACGGCGACTTGATGGAAGGCATCAGCCAGGAAGCGATCGCGCTGGCCGGGCATCTGAAATTGAAAAAGCTCGTCGTGCTGTTCGACGACAACGGCATCTCGATCGACGGCCCGCTTGCGCTTGCCGACTCAGTCGATCAAGTCAAGCGTTTCGAATCCGCCGGGTGGGCGGCGACGCGGATCGACGGCCACGATCCGGCGGCAATCGCGGCTGCACTTGAGGCCGCGAAGAAATCGGATCGGCCGTCGCTGATCGCCTGCCGGACTACCATCGGCTTCGGCGCGCCCAACAAAGGCGGCACCGCAAAGGTGCATGGCGCGGCGCTCGGCCCCGACGAGGTCGCAGCAGCGCGCAAAAAGCTTGGCTGGACTTCGCCGCCATTCGAAATCCCTGCCGACATTCTATCGCAGTGGCGCACCGCCGGCGCGCGCGGCCGCCCGGAGCGGCTGGCGTGGGAAGCGCGCCTCGCCGCTCTTGACGCGCATAAACGCACCGAATTCGAGCGCCGTATGCGCGGAGCGCTGCCGGCGGAGGAGTTTGCGGCCGCCGTCACGTCGGTGAAGCAAAAGCTCGCCGAGGCGCCAAAGGAGATCGCTACCCGCTCGGCTTCCGAATTCGCGCTCGAAGAACTGGCCGGTGCGTTGCCGGAGATGATCGGTGGCTCGGCCGATCTTACCGGCTCCAACAATACGCGCACCAAGGCGATGAAGGCGATGAGCGCGGCGGATTATTCCGGCCGCTTCATCCATTATGGCGTGCGCGAGCACGGCATGGCGGCAGCCATGAATGGTATGGCGCTGCACGGCGGCATCATTCCCTACTCCGGCACATTCCTGGTCTTCTCCGATTATTGCCGGCCCGCCATTCGGCTAGCCGCGCTGATGGGCAAGGGCGTGATCCATGTCATGACGCATGACTCGATCGGGCTCGGCGAAGATGGGCCGACCCACCAACCGGTCGAGCAGCTTGCCGCCTTGCGCGCGATCCCGAATCTCAAGGTTTTCCGGCCCTGCGATGCGGTCGAGACGATCGAATGCTGGCAGCTCGCGCTGGAAGACCGGCATGGACCGAGCGTGCTTGCCTTGACACGCCAGAATGTGCCGCAGTTGCGGCTGGGCTTTGACTCGACCAACCGCTGCGTGCACGGGGCTTACGAGCTAGTCGCGGCCGACGGCGGCGACATGGCGCGCGTGTCGCTGTTCGCCTCCGGATCGGAAGTCGCCATTGCGGTCGCCGCGCAGAAACTCCTCGCGGCGCGCAAGATCGCGGCACGGGTCGTGTCGGTACCCAGCTTCGAGCTTTTCCTCGCCGCGCCAGAGAAAGAACGTGAAGCGATCGTCGGCCGAGCGCAGGTCAACGTCGCTGTCGAAGCCGGCATCCGCCAGGGCTGGGACGCGATAATCGGTTCGGCCGGAACGTTTGTCGGGATGACCGGGTTTGGCGCCAGCGCGCCGTACAAGGAGCTTTATCAACACTTTGGCATTACGCCCGAGAATGTGGCCGAGGCGGCGCTGGCGCGCTTGGGCGGCTAACTGCAAAGAAAAAAGCGCGAATGGATGCTGACAAAAAACGATGGATTGGGATGGACTAAGCCCCAAGCAGCCATCCGAAGCTATTGATCATTTACAGTCGAACATCACATCTTTAAGTATAGTTCGAGTGGTTTAGGAATTTTGATGCTGGGTGGACTTTCACGACGAAAGCGAGAGGAAAAATGTCGGTTCGTGTAGCTATTAACGGGTTTGGCCGCATTGGCCGCAACATCTTGCGGGCGGCGATCGAGGGGGGACGCCGGGATTTCGACGTTGTCGCGATCAACGATCTCGCGCCGGTAGAAACCAACGCGCACCTTTTGCGCTTCGATTCCGTGCATGGCCGTTTTCCCGGCGAGGTGACGGTCAAAGGCGACACCATTAATTGCGGTAATGGCGCGATCAAGGTGACGGCAGTCAAGGACCCGGCGCAGTTGCCCTGGAAGGAGATCGGTGTCGACATCGCTCTCGAATGCACCGGCATCTTCGCCTCGAAGGACAAGGCCGCTGTACATCTTGATGCTGGCGCCAAGCGCGTGCTGATCTCAGCGCCAGCAGAGGGCGTCGATCTCACCGTCGTCTACGGCGTCAACCACGACAAGCTGACCAAGGCCCATACGGTGGTCTCCAACGCCTCCTGCACGACCAATTGCATGACGCCGGTCGTCAAGGTGCTCAACGACACCGTCGGCATCGACAAGGGCTTCATGACAACGGTGCACTCCTACACCAACGATCAACCGACGCTGGATCAGGTGCACAAGGACCTTTACCGGGCACGCGCGGCCGCGCTGAACATGATCCCGACCTCGACTGGGGCGGCAAAAGCGGTTGGGCTGGTGCTGCCGGAATTGGCCGGACGGCTGGACGGCGTCGCCATCCGCGTGCCGACGGCGAATGTGTCGGTGGTCGACTTCAAGTTCGTCGCCAAACGGGCGACCACGAAGGACGAGATCAACGCCGCGGTGCGGCGCGCCGCCGAGCAGCAGCTCAAGGGCATCCTCGGCTTTACCGACGTCCCCAACGTTTCCAGCGATTTCAACCACGACCCGCACTCGGCGGTTTTTCACATGGACCAGACCAAAGTCATGGACGGCACCCTGGTACGCGTGATGTCGTGGTACGATAACGAGTGGGGCTTCTCCAACCGCATGGTCGACACCGCGGTGGCGATGAGCAAGCTGATCTGACCGCGCTGGGCAGTTTGTTTCGAATATGTTGTTCCGTACCCTCGACGACGCCGATGTGACGGGCAAGCGCGTGCTGGTGCGCGTCGACCTGAACGTGCCGATGAACGACGGCGACCTCGCCGACGCGACGCGGATCGAGCGCGCGGCGCCGACCATTCGAGAGATCGCCGGCCGTGGCGGCAAGGTGATCCTGCTGTCACATTTCGGCCGGCCCAAGGGCCACGACCCGCAGGCGTCGCTCAAGCGCGTAGCCGCCGCAGCCGCGGGCGTTATCGGCCGGCCGGTCGCCTTCGCTGAGGATTGCGTCGGCGATGTCGCCGAACGCGCCGTTGCCGCCATGAAGCCGGGCGACATTTTGTGTCTGGAGAACACCCGCTTCCATTCCGAAGAAGAAACGAACGACGCCGGATTCGCCGGCAAGCTTGCCCGGCTGGGCGATCTCTACGTCAACGACGCCTTCTCGGTCGCGCACCGGGCTAACGCCTCGACCGAGGGCTTAGGCCATAAGCTCCCGACGTATGCCGGCCGCGCCATGCAAGCCGAGCTCGAAGCGCTGGAGAAGGCGCTGCATGCGCCGACACGGCCGGTGGCCGCGATCGTCGGCGGCGCCAAAATCTCCACCAAGCTCGATCTGCTCGGCAATCTTTTGACGAAAGTCGAGACATTGATCATCGGCGGCGGCATGGCAAACACCTTCCTGGCGGCGCAAGGCAACGCCGTCGGCAAGTCGCTGTGCGAAAACGACCTAATACCGACCGCGCGGGATATTCTGGCCAAGGCAAAGTCGCTCGGACGCGAGATCGTACTGCCGGTCGATGCCGTGGTGGCGTCGAAGCTCGCCGCGCATGTCGCCTCGCGGGTTGTCCCGGTCGACGGAGTTGGTTCCTCCGATATGATCCTCGACATCGGACCGCGCTCCATCGAACGGGTGATTTCGGTTCTGGCCCGTTCCAAAACACTGGTCTGGAACGGCCCGTTCGGCGCCTTCGAGCATGAACCATTCGACAACGGCACCGTCGAAGTGGCCGAGGCAGCGGCGGAACTCACGGCTGCCGGCAAGCTTGTCAGCATTGCCGGCGGGGGCGATACCTTGGCGGCGCTCAATGTCGCCGGCGTCATCGACCGCCTTACCTACGCCTCCACGGCCGGCGGCGCCTTTCTCGAATGGCTCGAGGGCAAAACGCTTCCGGGCGTCGAGGTGCTGAAATTATCCCCGCTTCCCCGGTGATGCGGGGGTTTTGAGTCTTGCTGGGCCGGTATTAATGTCGGCCAAGACCGAACTCACATGACCAGATCGAGGAGGGCACGATGAACCTCAACGACTTGAACAAAGTGGCGGAAGCCATGGTCGCTCCCGGCCGCGGCATTCTCGCCGCCGACGAATCGACGGGAACGCTCAAGAAGCGCTTCGACGCCCTCGGGATTGAATCGACGCCGATCGCGCGGCGCGATTACCGCGAAATGATGTTCCGCGCCAGCGAGTCGATGTCCAAGTATATTTCCGGGGTCATCCTCTACGACGAGACCATCCGCCAGAACGCCAAAGACGGCACGCCGCTCGTCAAAGTGATCGCACAATCCGGCGCGCTTGCCGGCATCAAGGTCGACAAGGGAACTCAGCCGCTGCCATTCGCCCCGGGCGAAGTCGTCACCGAGGGCCTGGATGGCCTGCGCGAGCGGCTGGTGGAGTACCGCAATCTCGGCGCCAAATTCGCCAAGTGGCGCGCGGTGATCGATATCGGTCCCGGCATCCCGAGCTACGGCTGCGTGTTTGCCAACGCGCACGCGCTCGCGCGCTACGCCGCGCTTTGCCAGGACGAAGACATCGTTCCGATTGTCGAACCGGAGGTCCTGATGGACGGCGATCACACTATCGATCGCTGCGCTCTCGTAACCGAACTCGTGCTCAAGACCGTGTTCGAGCAATTGTTCTATCAGCGCGTACCGCTCGAAGGCATGGTGCTCAAGCCGAACATGATTGTGCCCGGCAAGAAATCGGGCAAGACCGCCTCGGTCGAGGAGGTCGCCGAGAAGACCGTCCGGATCCTCAAGGCCTGCGTCCCCGCCGCGGTGCCCGGCATCGCCTTTTTATCCGGCGGACAGTCCGACGAGGAAGCGACCGCCAACCTGGACGCCATCAACAAAACCGGGCCGCTTCCCTGGCACGTGACTTTTTCCTACGGGCGCGCGTTGCAGGCCGCGCCGCAGAAAACCTGGTTAGGCAAGCCGGAGAACGTTGCCGCCGCGCAGCTCGCCTTCAGCCATCGTGCCCGAATGAACGGACTTGCCGCGCGGGGGAAATGGAAAGCCGACCTCGAACAGAAGGCTGCGTGAGCCCCACCCTCCTTCGTGCGAACGGAGGAGTCACGGCGGACTACCCAAACCATCATCCTGAGATATGCGCGCAGCGCGGGCCTCGAAGGATGCTAACGCTGGCCCCTGCGTCGTCGCCTTCGAGGCTCTCCGTAGCGCGCCGAAGGCGCGCATGAACGCGCGTGTGGCTCGCACCTCAAGATGACGGACATGACGCAACGCCCCTTTCCAGGTCCCCGCCTCTATCTCGTCACGCCGCCGCTTGCCGATACGACGGCCTTTGCGCGCGACCTTGCCTTGGTGCTCGAAGCCGGCGATATCGCTGCGCTGCTGTTGCGGCTCGTGCCTGCGGACGAACGAACCCTGATCAATCGGGCCAAAGCTCTTGCTGCCATCGTGCAACGCCGCGACATCGCGATTTTGCTCGACGGTCACGCCGACATCGCGGCGCGCGCCAGCGCCGATGGCGCGCATCTCAACGGCATCGAGGCGCTGACCGCCGCGATCGGCTCGCTGCAGCCCGATCGCATAGCCGGTTGCGGCGAATTGCGCAGCCGTCATGATGCCATGCTCGCGGGCGAAGCTGGTGCCGACTATGTCATGTTCGGCGAACCGAACCGCTACGGCCGCCGTCCGCCCTTTGCTGCCGTCGAAGAACGCGTTGCCTGGTGGGCCGGATTGTTCGAGGTGCCGTGTGTGGGCTACGCATCCGGCCTCGACGAAGTCGCCCCTTTGGCTCGCGCCAAAGCCGATTTTGTCGCGCTTGGTGATTGGATATGGACGAACGAAACAGCGCCGGCGGCAACTGTGGCGGCGGCAACCGCCTCCCTCCGCGAGACCGTCGCCCCGCAATGAAGGCGTTGCACGGCAGAACCATCATTGCAACGGCCGCGCTTTTGATCGCGGCTGCGACCCGATGCGCCGCCGCCGAACCTGACTTTGCCTATGGTGAATTCCAGCGCGGCAATTTCCTGCGCGCCTTCGCCCTGGCGACCCATTACGTCGAGACGAAGAGCGACCCGAAGTCGATGACGCTTCTCGGCGAGCTTTATTCCGACGGCTACTGCGTTCCGCGCAACGACGCCAAGGCGGCCGAGTGGTACAAACTCGCCGCCGACCGCGGCGATCCGGATGCGATGTTTGCACTCGCCATGTTTCGCATGCAGGGGCGTGGCGGCCCCCGCGATCGCGAAGCGAGCGCGAAATGGCTGGCCGCGGCGGCCAAGCTCGGCCACCCGCTCGCCGCCTACAATCTGGCGCTCCTCTATATGGAAGGCCAATTGTTTCCCCAGGATTTCAAGCGCGCCGCCGAACTTCTTCGCGCCGCGTCAGACGCCGGCAATCCGGAAGCGCAATATGCGCTCGGCACACTTTACAAGCAGGGTCGCGGCGTACCGCAGGACATGAAAGAGGCGGTGCGATTGTGGTCGCTTGCGGCGCTTGCCGACAATTCCGATGCCCAAGTTGAATATGCGATCGCGCTATTCAATGGCGACGGCGTCGCCAGGAATGAGCAGGCCGCTGCAGCGCTGTTTCACAAGGCGGCGCTGCATGGCAACGCAATCGCGCAAGATCGCTATGCGCGTATCCTCGCCGACGGCCGCGGCGCGCCCCGCGACCCGGTCGGGGCGGCGAAATGGCATCTCATCTCCAAGGCGCGCGGCGAGACCAACCTGAAACTCGACGATTTCGTCAATGGCCTCGATGCCGGTACCCGCGCCGCAGGCGAGCACGCCGCCAAGGTCTGGCTCGATTGGCTGAAAAAGCCGCCGCCGTCGTAATCGGTGTCATGGTGCCACGTCAGGCTTGCGCGCGACCCGCGGCACAGGTAGGCGAAGCGCTATGCCCCATTCCGCAATCCTCAATGTCATGATCAAGGCGGCCTATCGCGCCGGCCGAAGCCTTAAGCGCGACTTGGGCGAAGTCGAGAATCTGCAAGTCTCGCTCAAGGGACCACGCAACTTCGTAACCGCCGCCGACCGCCGCGCAGAGGAGATCGTGCGGGCGGAACTCGCTAAGGCGAGGCCCGATTACGGCTTCCTCGGCGAGGAAGGCGGCACCCGCGCCGGCGCCGACAAAACGCACCGCTGGATCGTCGACCCGCTCGACGGCACCACCAACTTCCTGCACGGCATCCCGCACTTCGCCGTCTCGATCGCGCTCGAGCGCGATGGCGCGATCGTAGCAGCGCTGACCTACAACCCGGCGAACGACGAGTTGTTCGTCGCCGAGCGCGGCAAGGGTGCATTCCTCAACGACCGCCGCATCCGCGTCGCCGCGCGGCAACGGCTGGACGATGCCGTGGTCGCCTGCGGGCTCCCGCATTACGGCCGCGGCGATCTTGCCGTGGCGCACCGCGAGATCTTCGCCGCCCAGCAGAACTTTGCGGGGCTGCGCCGATACGGCGCCGCCACGCTCGATCTCGCCTGGGTTGCCGCCGGCCGGCTCGACGCCTACTGGGAGCGCGATTTGTCGCCGTGGGACATAGCCGCCGGGATTCTTTTGGTGCGCGAGGCAGGTGGATTCGTCAGCGACGCTGACGGCGGCCAGGCGATCTTGACCCAGGGCAGCGTCGTCGCCGGCAACGACACGATGCACCGTGCGTTGCTGCAGCTCTTGAAAACCGCGGGCGCAGACGCTGCCCGGCCCTCGGTAAAATCCGCCAAGCTATCCTGAATCCCCGGCCATCAACGCGCCGCAAAGTTTGCGACATTCGACGAGCCGGCGGATGCGCGCACCGGCGGCCTTTTCATACGTTTTTCTTGGGGCGAGGCTGTGCCATAGTACGTCATCCCCCGGGCGCGAAGTGAAAGCCGATGGCGGACAACGTCGACCAAGTCAAACTCGCCTCCCCCCGCATCTATCTGGTCCGGATGCTGGTTTTCTTGATTCTGTGCGGGCTGATCGCCTTTGTTCTGCAGCGCCAGATTCTCAATGCCTTCATGGCCAATCCCTGGCTCAACGGTCTGATCGTCGGTGTTTTGCTGATCGGCATCATCCTGTCGTTTGTCCGAGTGATCCGGCTGTTTCCGGAAGTCTCCTGGGTCAACAGCTTCCGCCGCGCCGATCCGGCGGTACCGGCGGCGCGCGCGCCAACGCTACTTGCGCCGATGGCCGTCATCCTCGGCGGTGAACGCTCCGGGCGGATGACGATTTCGGCGCAGATCATGCGCGCCTTCCTCGACTCGCTGGCGAGCCGCCTTGATGAGGCGCGCGACAGCTCGCGCTATTTGACCGGGCTGCTCGTCTTCCTCGGGCTGCTTGGCACCTTCTGGGGCCTGATCGAGACGGTCGGTTCGGTCGGGAGCATCATCAACAATCTCAATGTCGGCGGCGACGCCGACACGGTCTTCAACGCGCTCAAGGAAGGCCTGGCCGCACCGCTCGGCGGCATGGGCATCTCGTTCTCTTCGTCGCTGTTCGGACTAGCCGGCTCGCTCATTCTCGGCTTCCTCGATTTGCAAACCAGTCAGGCGCAAAACCGGTTCTACAACAACCTCGAGGACTGGCTCGCCACCACCGTGCACGACCCCGGCACGGTCGACACAAGCGGCGCTGCCGTTCTTCCCGGCGGCGCGACCGAAGCCATCGACCGGTTACGCAGCTCGATTACCGAAGCCGGCTCGGGCAAGGCGACGACCGCGGCAATGGCGAATCTCGCCGAGGCGATCCAGGGGCTCGTGCAGCACATGCGCGCCGAGCAGCAGATGATCCGCGACTGGGCGGACGCGCAATCGAAACTCAACAACGATATTAAGCGCTTCATGGAAATCTTGTCGCGCGAACGCGTCGACTGAGAAAAAGACGGACGCAAACGCATGGCGCTTTCCCGGACCCGCCGCGACAGCGGCCTGAATTACTGGCCAGGCTTCGTCGACGCATTGTCGACGCTGATCCTGTCCATCATCTTTCTGCTTACCGTCTTCATGGTTGCGCAGTTTTTCCTGTCGCAGGAGGTCGCCGGCAAGGATACGGCGTTGGCCCGCCTCAATGCGCAAATTTCGCGGCTGTCCGACCTGCTTTCGCTCGAGCGGACCGGTAAAACGAGTCTCGAAGCGGAAGTCGCGCATCTGCGCGCGTCGTTGACCGCAACCGAGGACGAGCGTGACCGTTTGCGCGGCGTCGCCGAAGGAGCGCAAAACGCCGACGCCGGGAAGGCAGAGGTCGGCCGGCTCGGCTCGCAGCTCGATCTCGAAAAGGAAGCGACCGCGCGCGCCGTCGCGGAGATCGAAATCCTCAATCAGCAGATCAGCGCCCTGCGCCGGCAGATCGGCGCGCTTGAAGCGGCGCTGGGCACGTCCGAGCAAAAGGAAAAGGAATCGCAGCTGCGCATCGCCGATCTCGGCCAGCGCCTGAACGTGGCGCTGGCGCAGCGCGTGCAGGAATTGTCGCGGTATCGCTCCGACTTCTTTGGCAAGTTGCGCGATATCCTCGGCAACCGCCCCGACATCCGCATCGTCGGCGATCGTTTCGTGTTCCAGTCGGAAGTATTCTTCGACTCCGGCCAAGCCGTGCTGCGGCCGGAAGGCCGCGCCGAGCTCGACAAGCTCGCCTCGGCGCTGATCGACCTGGAAAAGCAGATTCCTTCGGAGATCAATTGGGTGCTGCGCGTCGACGGCCATACCGACGTGCGTCCGGTGACTGCGAACTCCCCGTTCAAATCAAACTGGGAATTGTCAGCCGAGCGCGCGATTTCCGTTGTGCAATATCTGATCAGCAAAGGTGTCTCGCCGCAGCGCCTGGTCGCCGCAGGCTTCGGCGAATTCCAACCGATCGATACCGGCACCACAGAGGAGGCCTATAGCCGCAATCGCCGCATCGAGTTGAAGTTGACGGAGAAGTAGGCGTGCGACTGCGCCGCTACGCCGCGCGCGACGAAGACACCGCCAATGCCCTTTGGCTGCGCACCTGGCAAGCGGCCTATCCGCAGATCGATTTTGCCGAACGGCTCGACTGGTGGCGCGAACGCTGGCGCAACGAACTGGTGCCGGCCTGCGAAATCACGATCGCCGAGGCCGACAGCGAAATGATCGGCTTCGTCACTGTCGATCCGAAGACGCGTTACCTTGACCAGCTAGTGGTCGCGCCCGCCCGCTGGCGATCCGGCATCGGCGCCGCATTGGTCAACGAAGCCAAGCGCATTTCGCCGCAGGCGCTCGATCTCGACGTTAACATCGACAATATCCGCGCCATTGAGTTTTATAGAAGACAGGCATTTTTCATCACCGGCGCCGGCGTCAATTCCATCTCCGGCAAGCCGGTACACCGCATGAGCTGGCGGCCTTAAAGCCGGCGGACGATTCTCTCCGAATTAAACCGAGGCTGACATCCGCCGACCGGCGCGAAGATCACCGACCTTGCTCCTACGACGCGCCGGCGAGCGATTGCGCCAGCGCCGCATCGAACAATGCTGAATCCACCTTTAAATAAGCAAGCCGCTCCGCTGGGATCACCACGGCTTCGGCGACGCCCGGCACCTGCCGCAGCTTGGCGGCGAGACCTTCGGAATCTTTCGTCTTTTCGTCTGCGACCGGAAGGAGTCGCGTGGTCAGAAAGCTTGGCTGCGCCATCGTGGCTGCGACCACGAGCCAAATGAGGGCAACAATCGCCGTCAGCGCAAATACGCCCGCACTTCCTCCGTGCTGATGCGCCAACCCGCCAACTAAACCGCCGGCGAAAACGCCAAGGAATTGCAGGCTCGAATAAAGCCCCATGGCCGTACCCTTGGCATCGGGCGGCGCGACCTTGGTGATGAGCGACGGCAGGCTGGCTTCCATCACATTGAAGGCCGAAAAGAAAATCGTCAGCGCGGCCAGGAGAACAAATAAGTTGCCGGACCCGAAATACAGCATCGCCTGGCTGACCGCGAGCACCGCGACAGCACTCACGAACACCGCTTTCATGCGGCGATACCTCTCCGCAACAATGATGGCGGGCAGCATGGCGATGATGGAAACGATCAACACCGGCAGATAGACCATCCATTGACCGCGAGCTGGAATGTGCAGCGTGGCGCGAAGCAGACCCGGGACGACCAGAAAGCCCGCGGTCAGCATGGCGTGCAGGACGAAAATGCCGAAATCGAGCCGCAGCAACTCACCGTTGCGCAACGCCGCGCCGATCAGCGCCGGTACCGTTTCGGCATCGCGATGCACCCGCAATCTGGGCGGGTTCGGTACCGCCCATAGGGTGATGGCGACCCCGACGAACCCGAGACCAACCATCAGCCAGAATATGCCGCGCACGCCGACGAAAGTTGCCACAATCGGACCAGTCCCGAGCGCGATCATGAAAGAAGCGCCGATGGTGATGCCGACCATGGCCATCGCCTTGGTACGGTTTTCCTCGGACGTGAGATCGGCAACCAGCGCCAGGATCACTGAACCGACAGCGCCCGAGCCTTGCAGCGCCCGCCCGACGATAACGCCGCCAATTGAGGTAGAGACCGCCGCGATTGCGCTGCCGAGAGCGAACAGAATCAGGCCAGCGACGATCATCACCTTGCGCCCGACTTTGTCCGACAACAGGCCGAATGGTATCTGCAATACGCCCTGGGTCAGCCCGTAGATACCGAGCGCTTCGCCGATCAGATAGGAATTGGCATGCGACAGGCCGCCGGCATAAGCGGCGAACACCGGATAGATCATAAACAGACCGAGAAGCCTGACCGAGAAGACGGCGGCGAGCGATCCGGCTGCCCGCAATTCTTGTCTTTCCATCCGATCTGGTCCCGGGCCGAAGGGTTGCAGCAAAAGGGGATAACAGGGAGAGCTGACGCCTTTTGGCCCTGCTGCCGCTCAATTGCAAGCGCTTGCCGCCCGCACCGCGGCGCGCTATAGAGCCGCCAAATTTCGTAACAAATAACGCCCGCCAAGGCTTGGAGCGACGGCCATGAAACCCGACACGCATCCCGATTACCATCTCGTCAAAGTCGTCATGACCGACGGCACCGAATTCACCACCCGATCGACCTGGGGCAAATCAGGCGACACGCTGCATCTCGACGTCGATCCCAAGTCGCACCCGGCCTGGACTGGCGGCCAGCAACACCTGGTTGACCGCGGCGGACGGCTGTCTCGCTTCCAGAAGAAGTTCGAGGGTTTTCTCAAGAAATAAGTGGACGCAATACGTCGGGCAGGTGGGTGCCCGATCAGGCGCGATTGTGCTGCTCGAAAGCGGCTTTCAATAGGCCCAATTGGCGTTCCACCGGATTGCCGGCGGCAATCTGGACCGGCGGCGGCGCGTGCATGGTGGCGTCGAGGCGCCGTACCTCTGCCTGCAACTTGGTCGAGCGCGCGATCAACTCTTGAAGCTTCTGCGGCAGGAGCGCGATCGATTTCGGATCCCCCGGGTCACAGGCTGCGAGCCGCACCTTGCTCTTTTCTTTCTGCGCCTGGGCGAGCGTCATCTCGCCTTCCTTCACCGCACGATGCAACAACAGCCAAGAGGCAAGTTGCATCAAACGCGTGGTCAGGCGCATGCTTTCGGTGGCGTAAACCAGCGCGGCGTTGCGTTCGAGCTTTTTGGATTCGGTGCGGCCCGCGCCATCGAGATAGCTGGCGGTCTCTTCAACCAACGCCATTCCATCCCGGAAGAGAGTCGCAAAAATCTGGGAACTGGCCAGCCGCTCACTGAATGACACCGCGCCGGCTTCACTTGCACGCTTCTCGGACATTGCTACGCCTCACACAACC
>JASHSY010000144.1 GCA_030040825.1 Xanthobacteraceae bacterium | reverse complement strand
CTCGCCGACTTCGTCCAGGTCAAGGGCGCCAAACTGGAGCACGGTCTCCTGCATATCGATCTGGTGCGCGAGATTCCGGAGGCTAAGAAGCCCCGCACCATCCCGATCGGCAGCGGCAAGACCGAGCAGAAAACAGTCGAACAGAAACAAGCTGCGTAAGCGTAGCGTGCGTATGTGAAGCGTTCAGCGCCCCGGTTTCCGGGGCGCTTTTTCATGCCGCGATCGCTTCGAGCCGCCGCCTGGTCACGTTGGGCCCAAAGAAGCCGACGACGACGAACACGATGACCATGGCGCCGGCGATGAAAGCAAATACGCCGACGGTACCGTAGCGGCCGAGGAAGAAAGCGATGATGAAGCCGGAAAAGATCGTGGAGAAGCGGCTCCACGAATAGACGAAACCGACTGCCTGGGCACGGATGCGGGTCGGATAAAGCTCGGCCTGATAAGCATGGAACGAGAAAGCCAGCCAATTGTTGCAGAGCGTAATCAACAGCCCGCACACGACCACGCCGGTAGCGCCGGACTGCTGCGCGAACAGCAATCCGAACACGGCAATACCGATCGCCGCCCAGGCGATCTGCCATTTACGCTCGAAGCGATCGGCAAAATAAACGCCGATCAGCGGACCGAGCGGGGCCGCGATCGCGATGATGAAAGTGTAAGCCAGCGATTTGGTGACGCCAATGCCTTGCGAAACCAACAGCGCCGGTACCCAACTGGAAAAGCCGTAATAGCCGATGGTCTGCACCAGATTGAAGATCACCAACATGATGGTGCGGCCCCGATAGAGCGGACTCCAAATCTCGCTCCATGAGCCGGGCTTGCTGTCGGTCTCACCCGCCACGACTTCCGGTGGCGGCAGTTCGCCGCCGGTTTCGGCGCGCGCATGCCGCTCCATCTCGGCAAGCACGCTTTCCGCCTCGGCGAGACGACCATGCTGGACAAGCCAGCGGGGCGATTCCGGCAAGTTGCGGCGAATCCACCAGATCGCGATCGCGCCGACCGAGCCGATGATAACGACGATGCGCCAGCCAGCGAGACCGAAAACGGTCACCGGCACCAGCTGCCAGGCGAGAAACGCGACCACCGGTACTGCCGTGAACATCACGAAATTCATATACGCGAAGGCCGGTCCGCGCCGCCCTTTGGCGACCAGCTCCGACAAGTAGGAATCGATGTTCACCAGTTCGACGCCCAATCCAACGCTGGCAATGAACCGCCAGAGATCGATGCTCTCCGCCGTGTGCTGGAAGGCCATGATGAACGCGCCGATCGAATACCAAAGCAGCGCGAAGGTGAGGATCGAGCGGCGCCCGTAATGGTCGGAGACCCAGCTGAAAACCAGCGTGCCGACGAACATGCCGGCGAAAAGCGCGGCGACAAAACTGGCGAAGCCGGTAAGGTCGAATAGACCCTTGGTTGTGGGTGTGAAAATGCCTTCCTTGAACAGACCGATGGCCACGTAAGCGGTAAAGAAAAGATCGTAGAACTCAAACCACCCGCCGAGTGAAAGCAGCGTGACGAGCCTGCGCGTATAGCGGGTGGACGGCAAACGATCGAGACGCGCGGCGACAGTCACCGCTGCATCCGCAGCCATGGCGTTTCCTCTCCGAGCCGCCGCAGCTTCGCGCCGCGAACTTACTCAGCGCTCAGACTGTCATCGTAGGCGATGCGAAGCAATGCGGGTAGGCTTCGGTCGCAGACAGTCAATCCGGGATTGCGGACGGCGCCGGCCGTTTCGGGGTTGCCGGCGGAGGAGTTGGCGACGGCGTCGACACCGCCGTATTCGGTTTTGGCTCAGGCTTGGGCGTAGGAATCTCTACCGTCTTGCCACCCGGCAAAGGGGCCGGTTTAGGCGCCGCCTTGGCATCGCGCGCCGCCAGTTCCGCCGGGCGCGGCCGCGGCAACGGCGGGGCCGCTTCGCGGAGATGCGGGCCAGGATACGATAACGGCGATGGAGGCGGCCCGAGAGCGGCTTGCTCCGGCGACAATCCGGGACGATCGGCATCCGGCGGAACGTCATAAGGCGGCGGCATACCGTAAGATGCACCCACCATGCCGACTTGGCCGTATGGCCCCGGTCCGGGCACAATGCGATTGACGGCGCGAATGGCGCCGCTGCGCGCATCGACCACGACGCGCATCAGAATGCCGCGAAAATCCGTGGCCCGCAGTACGTAAGTCGTGCCCTCACGCAGCGGCGGCGCCAGCGGCTCAAATCCCGCCGAGCGGATCATCTTGGTGACTTCATAAGGAGGCATAAAGCCTGGCGCCGGCAGCGGCGCCGGCGGCGCCGGCACTGCCGCAGGCGGTGACTGCGCGTGACCGGGAGCGGCGGCGAGCAGCACCGCAGAAATCGCGGCAAGTCCGATCAGCCCGGCCTTCACGGACGAAAACCCCCTACCCGGAGCGCGCAGCAATGCCCCGCGCGCCCGCAACGTTATCCCAAATTACGGCGGCGCTTGGGCGCGGCTTAGAACTTTTTCTCGGCCGGATCGCGATGAATGGGATCCACCCACAGCACCGTCTCCGGCTTCTCTACCGGTTCGATGTCGAGATTGATCGCAATGGCTTCGCCGTCACTGCGCACCAGCACGCATTCCAGCACCTGGTCCGGGCTGGCATTGATCTCCTGATGTGGCACGTAAGGTGGAATGAAGATGAAATCGCCGGGGTTAGCTTCGGCGGTGAATTCCAGATGCTCGCCCCAACGCATGCGCGCTTTACCGCGAACCACATAGATGATGCTTTCGAGATGGCCGTGATGGTGCGCGCCGGTTCTCGCATCGGGCTTGATGGTCACTGTGCCGGCCCACAGCTTCTGCGCGCCGGCACGCGCAAAGTTGATCGCAGCCTTGCGGTCCATACCCGGCGTCGACGGCACATTCGGGTCCAGTTGGTTGCCCGGAATGACGCGCACGCCGTCGTGCTTCCAGCGTGGGCCGTGCCCGGAATGAGCGCCCTGATCGCCAGCGTGTATTTTCACCATGACCGTATGTCCCGGCCTGCCAATCGACAGCCGTGTTCAGCGATAATGCCGATGCTTGCGGCGATAACCGATAAACGCTTTTTCCCGCCTCGTCTCCTTATTCGAGGAATAATGCGGCTCAGGGTAAGGATCGACGACGCCGGGCACACCATGCATGACGGCCGCTGCTCCCGGACCCGGTCCCGGCGACACCGGGACTTCCGGCGCCTGCGGCAAAACCAGCGAGCTACTCGGATTAGGATGTGGCGTTTGGATCGGGACCGGAGGCGGAGGCACCTGCGCCACCGCGGCGCCGGCAGTCCCGATTAAAATGGCAAGCGCCATTGCGTCGATGTGTCGAGTAGCCATTGCACAACCGGTTCGATGTTTGAGCCGCCGCTTGCCGCGTAAACTCGATGGTGCCGCGCCTGTTCCTGCCTGAAACCACTAGGACCAACGCTGCAACGAGTCTTGCGCGGTTCCTTCCCGCGTGGTCCACTTGATCCGCGCAGGACAGTGTCGACATCGACGCGCGAGGGCTAAGATCGCACCTTTTTCAGCACTCGCCACGGTGCGCGCCCTTGTGTTGGCGTTGGGACTCTGCCATGTTGCTTATAGGACAGCATTGCTGTCCTAATTGGTGGTCAGAGCGCGCGCGGCCGGATGACCCGGCAAAGACGCGCGGGGGCCAGCCGCCGAAGGCGAGGGCGCGTCGGACGGCGGCATAAAGCAGCCAATTGCCGCACCCCGGCACCAAGGTTGCCTCCAAAACATAAGGTTCGCCCGCGAGCGCATGGTTTTTCCTCAGCTCCACTGGAGATAGAGGCAAAGCCGGCGCGCGCGACATCGTGCCGACTCTCGCGACGGCGCCATTAGAGGGCCGTCGAGGAACGCTGAAGAATGACGTGGGATGCGCAAGCATTTGGCCTTTTCGATCCGGCGCTGGAAAAGGATTCCTGCGGGGTCGGCTTTATTGCCGACATCAAGGGCCGCAAATCGCATCGGATCGTCGAAGACGCGCTGACCATCCTGCTCAATCTCGAGCACCGTGGCGCAGTGGGAGCCGATCCGCGTGCTGGCGACGGGGCCGGCATCTTGGTGCAGACCCCGCATAAGTTCTTCGCCAAGAGGGCCGCCGAACTTGGCTTCAAACTGCCGGCGTCAGGTCAGTACGCCGTCGGCGCGCTGTTCCTGCCGCACGATGCGGGCTGGCGACACGACATCATGGACACCTACGCCGAAGTCGCCGCGCGTGAAGGCATGACCATCATCGGCTGGCGTGACGTACCAACCGACAATTCCACGCTCGGCGCGTCGGTCAAGCCGACCGAGCCGGTACACAAGCAGGTTTTCATTGCGCGCAATCCGAATACCCAGTCGGAGGATGAGTTCGAGCGCCGCCTTTACATTCTGCGTAAGACAATTTCTGCCGCGCTTTACGCCAAGCGCGAACGGCGAACGTCCGGCTACTACCCAGTGTCGATCTCCTGCCGCACCCTGATCTACAAGGGCATGTTCCTCGCCGATCAGCTCGGCACTTATTACCCCGATCTGCACGATCCTGACTTTGAGAGCGCGTTGGCGCTCGTACACCAGCGTTTCTCGACCAACACCTTTCCGACCTGGTCACTGGCGCATCCCTACCGCATGATCGCGCACAACGGCGAAATCAACACACTGCGCGGCAACAACAACTGGATGGCGGCGCGGCAGGCCTCGGTGTCGTCGCCAAAATTCGGCGACGACATCAAGCGGCTCTGGCCGATCTCGTACGAAGGCCAGTCGGACACCGCCTGCTTCGACAATGCGCTCGAATTCCTCACTATGGGCGGCTATTCGCTCGCCCATGCCATGATGATGATGATACCGGAAGCATGGGCCGGCAACCCGCTGATGGACGAGGAGCGGCGTAGTTTCTACGAATATAACGCCGCGCTGATGGAACCGTGGGACGGACCGGCGGCCATCGCCTTCACCAATGGCCGCCAGATCGGGGCCACGCTCGACCGCAACGGCTTGCGTCCGGCACGCTACATCGTTACCCGCGACGACCGCGTTATCATGGCGTCGGAAGTCGGCGTACTGCCGATACCGGAAGAAGACATCGTCACCAAGTGGCGGCTGCAGCCGGGCAAGATGCTGCTGGTCGACCTTGAGGAAGGTCGGCTCATTCCGGATGAGGAATTGAAGTCGACCCTGGCGCGCAGTCATCCGTATCGCCAGTGGCTCGACCGCACGCAAATTCTAGTCGAGCAGCTGCCGTCATCGTCGGAATCGGCGCCGATCTCGAATCTGCCGCTACTCGATCGTCAGCAGGCCTTTGGCTACACGCAGGAAGACTTGAAAATCCTGATGACGCCGATGGCGACCACCGGCGAAGAAGCAATCGGCTCGATGGGCAACGATACGCCAATTTCGGCGCTGTCCGAGCGGCCAAAGCTTCTATTCACCTACTTCAAGCAGAATTTCGCCCAAGTCACCAATCCGCCGATCGATCCGATCCGCGAAGAGCTGGTCATGAGCCTCGTGTCGATCATCGGCCCGCGGCCGAACCTGTTCGACCTGGAAGGCTCATCGAGAACCAAACGGCTTGAGGTGCATCAGCCGATTCTGACCAACGCCAATCTGGAGAAAATCCGCGCGATCTCCAAGGTTGCGGAGTCGCACTTCAAATCAAAAACGCTCGACGCGACCTGGTCCGCCGAGGCCGGCGCCGCCGGCATGGAAAAAGCGATCGGCGCGCTGTGCGGCGAGGCCGACGCGGCGGTACGCGAAGGCATCAACATCATCATTCTGTCCGACCGCCGCGCCGGCGCCGATCGGATACCGATCCCATCGTTGCTCGCCTGCGCCGCGGTTCATCATCATCTGATCCGCGAAGGCTTGCGCACCTCGGTCGGGCTCGTGGTCGAATCCGGCGAGCCGCGCGAGGTGCACCACTTTGCCTGCCTCGCCGGCTACGGCGCCGAAGCGATCAATCCGTATCTCGCGTTTGAGACGCTGATCGCGATGAAGACCGAGTTGCCGCAGAAGCTCGACGATCAGGAAATCGTCAAACGCTACATCAAATCGATCGACAAGGGACTGCTCAAGGTGATGTCGAAGATGGGCATCTCGACCTATCAGTCCTATTGCGGTGCGCAGATTTTCGACGCCGTCGGCCTCACGTCGGCGTTTGTCGCCAAATATTTCACCGGCACAGCGACCCGTATTGAGGGCGTCGGCGTCGATGGCATTGCCGAAGAGGCGGTGCGCCGACACCGCGACGCATTCTCCGATGCGCCGGTCTATCGTTCGATGCTCGACGTCGGCGGCGAGTATGCGTTCCGCGTGCGCGGCGAAGAGCACGTTTGGAACGCCGCGACGGTAGCGACGCTGCAGCATGCGGTTCGCGGCAACTCGTATGAGAAATACCGGCACTATGCCGCGATCATCAACGAGCAATCCGAGCGGCTGTTTACGATCCGCGGCCTGTTCCGCCTGAAATCAGCGGCCGACGACAACCGCAAGGCGGTGGCGACCGAGGAAGTCGAACCGGCGAAAGAAATTGTCAAGCGCTTCTCGACCGGCGCGATGTCGTTCGGCTCGATCTCGCGCGAGGCGCACACCACACTCGCCATCGCCATGAACCGGATCGGCGGCAAGTCGAACACCGGCGAGGGCGGCGAGGAATCCGACCGTTTCAAGCCGCTGCCGAACGGCGACTCGATGCGTTCGGCGATCAAGCAAGTAGCGTCCGGCCGCTTCGGCGTTACCGCGGAGTACCTCGTCAACGCCGATATGATGCAGATCAAGATCGCACAAGGCGCCAAGCCCGGCGAAGGCGGTCAACTACCCGGCCACAAAGTCGACAAGACCATCGCCAAAGTGCGGCATTCGACGCCAGGCGTCGGTTTGATTTCGCCACCGCCGCATCACGACATTTACTCGATCGAGGATTTGGCCCAGCTCATCTTCGATTTGAAGAACGTCAATCCGGACGGCAACGTCTCCGTCAAGCTCGTGTCCGAGGTCGGCGTCGGTACCGTCGCCGCCGGCGTCTCGAAAGCACGCTCCGATCACGTCACCATAGCCGGTTACGAAGGCGGCACGG